>JAVCDD010000051.1 GCA_030765125.1 Candidatus Hatepunaea meridiana | reverse complement strand
TTTTGTCATTCCCGCGAAGGCGGGAATCCAGGTAATCTATTGTTTCTCCTGGATTCCCGCCTTCGCGGGAATGACAAAAAGGGGTTAATATCCAGTAAAATGATGGTTTTCGGTCAGACACTAATTAGATTCACTACTTTGTTTCAAGGGGGAACTTTTAGTTAATTATTAATTATTCTAAAAACAGGAGTATCGAAATGTTAAGGACTAATTACGTTTTAACATTTACTGTAACAATGTTATTTGGTTTCATGGCTATGAATGCCGAAGGAGCTACTTACGTATTCGGAGAAAATGGCGATATTCAGGACTTGACATATTACGGAAGTACCTGGAATAGCAGCAACACTTATATCATAGCGGGTCAATGTTATGTTGAACATGATGATATTTTGACGATATCAGAAGGGGTTCACGTAATTTTCGACTATGACTATGATGTCGATGTAGACATTGCAGAGATCGAAATTAGAGGTTCTATCTTCGTGAATGGAACAAGCGATGATATGGTCTGGTTCACAAGCGATGATGAATTCGACCGAGACTACAATGGTATAAAGCTCAATGGCTCCGAATCTGGATATGAAGGTAAATTGAATGCAAATTACACTGTTTTTGAATACGGAGGTAGTTCATCAATTGACAGAGGATTGATTACTGTTGACAGCGGTGGTGATCTTAACCTCTATCAATGTGTAGTTAGATTTAGCTATAATGATGGAATTTTCATCAAAGGGCAAGGGTCAAATAGTAACCTACAAAATTGTCTGATTGACTCAAGTGAGGGTAACGGAGTAGGTTTCTCAGAAGATGATGAAAATAATAATGCATCTTTATTCATATCAGAAGGTCTCATTTCAGGAAATGGTTTGGATGGTGTTTGTCTTAGCGCTATTCCTCGTGAAGGAGGGGGTATCCAACCACCTCCTGCTGTAATCATTGAAAAAATTACAATTCAACGTAATGACCGTAATGGAATTGGCGCTCCAGGACAATATATTGAGCGTTGGAGAATTAATGCACGAATAAGTAACTGTTATATTTTGAGAAATGGTCATAATGGTATTTTAACCTCACCTTTCAATTCAGGCTGGCTTATGATACACAATAATTCAATATACAGAAATGGAATAGGACGTGGGGTGGTTGAAAAAAGTGGTATATTGATTCAGAATATTGGATATCGGGAAAATAATGATCCTCAAGGACTTCCATTTGAAGTAGATATTAAGTTTAATAATATTAGGCAGAACAAGCTTTATGGATTAGAAATAAAGCATTGGGTCGCAGGTGCAGAGTGGCAAGAGAATCTGGATTTACAACTGAATGTCTTTGAAAAAAACAATATGTTTGGTCCACCTTATTATGGGATAAAAACTGATTATTTAGGTGCCCCTCCTCCTGTTCCAGTTAACAATGCATTTAGAGATGCTATTTGTATAAATGCAAATAATGAGAACTGCATTATACACAATGGAAATGATATTACAATTACATTCCAGAGTGAAGATGATAATGATTATTATCTACCAGACTGGAGTCATTTTAAATATGACGGTAACAATAGTGTTATTAATGTTGATGACAATATTATCGATGTGGACGGATCACCGGCAGATTGCGGTTTTTATGGCGGTCCACGTGGTAATAGTAATAACAGATTTGGTTGTTTTTACGTTCCCGGAGATGGTTTTAGAGGTGATCCCGATCCTTATTATGTTGCTTTGGATGACGATGATTTAGATATTGATGAAGCGGTTTTACCATGGGCAAGGTATTATTATTTTGATGACTTCACTATTCCTGAGAATTCTGTCTATACTATTGATGCTGGAGCAGAACTTGTCGCGAAGGATGATTATATCAGATTTTATGTTGATGGAGAAATTCAAGCTAATGGCGAATCCGATAATAGAATAAGGTTTTATAACGGTGTTGATGAACGTGATAATGACGATCCGTATTTATGGAAAGGGGTAAAGCTATGTTCCTGTTCATCTCTTAATAGCTCCTTTAATTATGTTAATATAGGAGGAACTTATGGAAGCTATCCAGGATTATATATTTATGAAGTAGATGAAGATCCATCGAATGATTTTGTAATTATTGACCATGTTTGCATTATTGAGTGTAAATATGGGATTCAGATAACAAGTTCTGACGTTGAAATCAGTGATTGTCAGTTTGACCTTAATAGACATTCCGGTATGAAGGTCTATAATTGTACTGCAGGCGAACTATGGATATTCGATTGTACTTTTAATTACAACCAATATGAAGGTTCAACTTCTGCCGGATTCCGATTATCGAACTGTTCACCATATATCTACGGTTGTAGTATTAAATTTAATGAGAGATATGCAATATACAGTTATTATTCCACGCCATGGTTTGATATGATTGCAGTTGATGACAATGATTATGATGCTATTAAATTAAGCGAATCATATCCTGATGTTATTTCAAACGATTTTATCCGATGGAGTGATAACTTTGCCGTGGATTTGGATTCAAACAATGATATCTGGTATGCAGAAAACAACTACTGGGGAACAGCCCGACCCGATCTTATCGAAGAACAATTATTTAGTGATACCGATAAGATAGTCTACAACCCTTGGGATGATACACCAAACACCGATGATAATGATGATTCTGATTACTCTGCAGGAATTAGACTTATGATGTCTGGTGAACATTCAGAAGCTATACAATACTTCACAAGAGCAGTTTTTAATCGTGATGCAGGCGGAAGACGGTGTTCAGCTTTAAGACACCTGCGTAGTTGTTATGTAGAAGCCGATTTTGACTTTGAAGATCTTCAAGATTTTTATATTGAAGCACAGGAACACATTAGAAATGAAAATCTTATAAACGAAGCGGAAGTTCAGTCAATCTGGTGTCTCGGTGAAATGGGACATAACCAAGATGTATTAGACGCTTTTATCAGACTGCGACGTAATAGGTTTGAAAATGCTGTAGATTCGTTAAGAAATGAGGTTAATATACTTCTTGCCAGAATTATGCTGGATGATGAATATGAATTAGATGTTTTAAATAATAATAAAACAAATGATGAAGCCATTGATGATCTTTTAGAACTTATTGATATGGAATCAGTAAAATTGGAAAAGAACATCAATCCACTACCATCTGAGTTAATACTATATCCCGCCTATCCCAATCCTTTTAACTCATCGACAGTAGTTTCATTTTATCAACCAACATCGGGTTTTACTAATTTATCGCTCTATAATATTAACGGTCAATTTGTGAGGTTTATACAGGTTGATAACGCGAAGATTGGAATAAATAATGTTGTAATAAGCGCAGATGACCTGCCACAGGGAATATATATACTCAATCTTGAAGCGAATGGTTTACAGGTTTCAGAAAAGATATTACTCCTTAAGTAACTTCCAAGCCTTGATTTCTCTTCTTAAAATAATTGTATTACTTGCTTTTATTATTTAATATGATTATAATAAAACATATAACTCGTTGTCGGGGTTGATGAAAACCCCGACTAAAGAATGATGCCTTTTCTAACTTCTACACTTTTATTGCTATTAAACAGGATAAATCCTATAAAGTCATTAAATGAAGTTTAATAAACACATAATAATAGCAACAATCCTTGTTATCATTACTTTTGCTTACTCCCAGGACAGCACCTTCATTATGCGTGAAGTCTGGCGACTTAACACTTGGGGACGTGGATTAAAGGTTAAAGCTCACGATTTTGATAATGATGGTATTTGTGATTTATACTTCGTAGTAAACCGGCATGTTAATAATCAACGAGGTTATGAGGTTGGAATCATTCAAAATGGCGAGGTTGTATCTGTACAGGATCCGCCCAGCCGGGGAGATTATTTTAAATTTCTCGGTACTTATGATTTTGATAATGACGGCTATTCAGATATAATAGTGCAAGGTATGTGGACACGGGTTGTCGAAATTTTCAACGGGCGAAACATGGAGATTATTTACAGGGGTACTGAAGAGTTCGGCATTGATTACCTTGTTGACTGCAAGATCGGTATAGATGAAAACGGTTCTACAACGCCATTATTTCGTCAGCAACTATTTTTATCTCGTGTAGAGGAACAGGAAAATGGGGATGCTAATATTTTTAGCTATGCTTTTTTATCAACAATACGAAGAGGAACACCTTTTAACGATGAATACGATTCGCTAACTTATGTTCAATTGAGTGGCAGTTTCTTACTATATGACAATGGAAATACCGGATCCGACTATTTTGCAGCCGGTCGTACAGATAAATTGTGGGATTATGAAGGTTTTGGAGAGATTGATTCAACCTATTTCGAGCTTGCTACATCTTTCAATAGAAGCTGGGATGATCCGGCTACTACAGTTCTGAGACGTGAACCTATGTTCGATGATAATGACCAAGAAACTGCTACGTATTTTATGGTACCTCATGCAGGTGTTGTCGATTATTTAGATAATGATGAAATTCTGGACTGGGTAATTCCCTATTGGGATCAGGCAGAGTTAGATACTTATGTCGTACATGTTCCAATATACAATCCTGACGATTTCGAGTTACAGCGTGAATACGTTGAGAGATTAGAAGGTTTGGGCGACATTCCGTATAATTGCAGATTCTGTAAGGGTGTTAAGGCTGTAGATATAAATCAGGACGGAACATGGGAGCTTCTGCTTGCTATAAGGGGACTTCCGATTCGTGTTTTAGATCCAGTTGATTTATCGGTAATTATGGTTAGCAATATTCCCATTCCCGATGCTGCTGAAAGGTTTTATGAAGTGGGGTACTTTCAAGAGGATGTGGATAATCTTCAGCTACTGGTTCGCTCAGATAGAAGTATCATTGCTTACAATTTACCGCGGCATTGGACGGCTCCGAACTCAGTAATGAAATCACCAAGAGTAAATCCAGTTGAATATTCTTTAATAAACACTTATCCCAACCCGTTCAACTCATCAACTAATATCTATTACTGGCTGCCCAAGAAAAGCAATTTGGAAATTTCAATCTATGACATAAACGGTCAAGCTATAACAAGATTGGTATATCAACAGATGGATTCCGGTTATCATCGATCAATATGGAATGCCTCAAAAATGCCAACGGGAGTCTATATCTGTAGAATGACGGGAGATAATTATATGAAGAGCACAAAGTTAGTATTAATGAAGTGAGTGACGTTACACTTGTTATATTCCAATTATGCAACCTTTACCAGTGTGTTGCTATCCTTATAATTCTGCTTTCTCAACGGTAAAAAAATCAAAGGACAACCAATGCGCCAAACCTGGCATCAATATTTTCTAACCTTGGCAAAACACGTTTCCACTCGGGCAACCTGCGACAGGCTGCATGCAGGCTGTGTTATTGTGAAAGATAAACGAATAGTATCAACCGGTTATAACGGATCGCTGCCGGGCGCCGATCATTGCGATGACGTCGGGCATTTGATTATGAACGGTCACTGCATTGCTACGGAGCACGCCGAGCGCAATGCCGTAGCCAACGCTGCCCGCGCCGGAGTCAGCACGCTCGGATCTACGGCGTATGTTACCCATTCACCGTGTTGGGATTGTATTAAGCACTTGGCGGCGGCTGGCGTGAAAGAGATTATTTATAGTGAGGAGTATAAAAATGCTGAAGCGACATACCCTCCTAATATTGATAGAATATTAGATCAGGCTGGAGTCAAGTTGAGAATGATAGAGGATTAATGAGTTTTTGACAGGATTAACAAGATTAACAGGATTTATTAAAATGACTGCTTAATAGTATGCTCGTTCCTGTAAGGTTACACTCTTTTGAAACCTTACGGCAACAGTAACATTTCGTCTTTCGCACTTCGTCCTTTCTTAACCGCTTTCCATCTTCCACTGCCGTTCTATTTCATTTGCAACTTCAATCATCATAGGCTCGATAATTTTCTCAGAAAGGTCAAACTTGGTCTTTGCTGTTTTGAACAGTTCCGGTAGTGATCGCGAACCACCCAGACTTAAAGCATTCTTGTATGCTTCAATAGCCTCTTCTTTATCTTTCAGACTGTTGAGCCAGACCTGTAGAGCACCAAGTTGAGCGATACCGTACTCGATGTAATAAAACGGCGCTCTGAATAGTTGACCGATTACGTGCCAAGCGTTACGTTGTAAATCCTCATATCCAGACCAATCAACACCTGATCCGAAACGTTCAATAAGTTTCACATAATAATCGGAACGTTCATCCGGGCTGTGTCCTGGATGGGTGTAAATCCAGTGTTGAAATGCGTCGTTTATGGCAACGGATATCAGCTTCCAAGTCATATCTTCAAAAATATTACGTCGTGCACGGGCTGCATCCCTGACATTATAAAATGTATCTATATAACCGCTTCCGAGGAGTTCCATACTCATTGAGGCAACCTCATTAAATTCTTTTGGAGCGCTACGATAGGTCATGATAGGATCGTGGCTTACCGCGAATTGATGGAAGGCATGACCTGCTTCGTGGAGAAGGGTAAACAGGTCGCTATTTAACCCGACGGCATTCATAAAGATAAAAGGTAAACGAACTTCACTCAGTGCAACCTGATATCCACCGGGTGCTTTGCCCTTACGGCTGCTTAAATCTAATAATCCCAGGTCAATCATCTTTTGGAACCAATCACCTAATTCCGAATCAACCTTATAGAATATCTCCCGACAGCCGTCGACTAATTGTTTTACTGTTTGGAACGGTTTAAGTGGTTTAGTACAACCGGTATCACAGTTTTTATCCCAGGGTCGAATCGTATCCAAACCCAATACTTTACGCCGTTCCTCCTGTAACTTCCGAGCGAGTGGAACAACGTACTTTTCGATAGCTTCGTGGAAGAAGAAACAATCATCAGGCGTGTAATCGAAGCGGTTGTTGAGACGGAACTGGTACATCCTGAAATCATTATATCCTGCATTCCGTGCAACTTGAATCCTTAACACAAGCAGCTTATCGAAGATTTCGTCTATTTGTTCTGAATCCTGTAACTCACGTTTAATTATTGCTGTCCATGCTTCCCTGCGTAGGTCGCGATCTTGGTTATAGACGTAAACCCACATCCGTTGCAATGTATGCTCATTACCCTTGAAATCCACCGTCATTCCGCCCATAATCTTTTGATATTGCTGGATGAGTTTGGTGATTTCCACATTTAACTGGATGCTTTCCTCGCGGAACAACTCGTTGTGCGTACGGCGGTGGCGTATCAGTATACTATACCGTTTCTGGTCTAATTTATAAAGCTGATCGCTATTCATCAGTTTCTGATCCAGTTTATGCCATAAGGGTTGTATCTTGGGGATTATTTTGGAGATGTAATTCAGATAGGATCGTTCGGCGTCTTTATCATCGGTAGCACAGGTTGCAGCAACGTATCTCCGTGTGCGTTCCTCGCTGATTACGACACTCAGTTCGCTTTCGTCAATAAGCCATTGTTCTAACGCTTCTTTGCTATCTATTGTGCGATCAGCAAGATTATTAATCAACGGCTCAAAGTTTTTCCACTCGGATAAGTCAAGGTCGTCCGGTACGAATTGTCTTGGATGTTCAGGTGAAGGACGTTTTAACTCAGATAAGCGGTTGATGATATTGTCGTTCGAAATAGGCATATACTGCCGCTGTTTCTATATTTATGTATCTAATATGGGAAAATAATAGCGCTTTGAAGCAGAATCGTAGTTGAATTCTTACCTTTATACTCTTAAGGGTTACGAAAGTATTTTGCTTTAATGTTATTTATTAGCAAATATATTACGTTTTTCAATAATTATTCTCTATTAGGGAAGAGAGATTATCCGCAGATTTCGCAGATGCTACTAAATTGTCTGATTAATATGATCGGTGAAATCTGCGAAATCTGTGGTAAAATCACCTACTTTCCAATTTCCCTTGTCGCTTAACTTCTTCGGTTACTTCTGCTATTAGTGGTTGTATGATATTATCGGAGAAATCGAACTTTATATTTGCCGCTTTAAACAGTTCCGGCAATGGTCGTGAACCGCCTAATTTCAACGCTGACTTATAAGCCTCGATGGCTTTTTTCTTGTCTTTACGGCTGTTTTGCCACATCTGCAATGCACCGAGCTGGGCAATTCCGTATTCAATGAAATAGAAAGGTATCGCAAAGAAATGCATAATACCGTGCCAACTAAAACGATGTGCCTCTTCAAATCCTGTCCAGTCAATACCGCGACCAAACCGTTTGCCTAAACTAATCCAATAATCTGACCGTTCCTTTGATGTATGCTCTGGATGTGTGTAAATCCAGTGTTGGAAAGCATCTCCCATTGCTATCATCGGCAGTGAACCAATCGTCTGTTCAAAGTGCCCTCGCCGTGCTCGCGCAGCATCACCAGGACTATAGAATGCCTCAAGATAGGGTGTGCTTAGCAATTCCATACTCATTGAAGCAACTTCGCAAAATTCTAGTGGAGCTTGCCTGTAGCCGTGTATTGTTTCGTCTCGCGCTGCAAAATTATGGAAGGCGTGACCACCCTCGTGTATCAAGGTATTGACGTCAAAGTGAATTCCAACTGCATTCATAAGGATGAATGGTAAACGTACTTCTGCCAATGGTACTTGGTAACCACCAGCGGGAACTTTTCCCTTGCGGCTATCGAGATCGAGCAGTCCCAGATCAATCATTTTCTGGAAGTTATAACCTAATTCAGTGTCAACCTTACCGAATACTTCACGGCAGCCACTGACCAATTCTTCAGCAGTCTTAAAAGGTTTAAGTGGGTCTCTACCATAACGATCACAGCCTGTGTCCCAGGGGCGTAATGGATCAATCTTGAGCCCTTGTTTTCGATCTTCAGCCATCTTCAGAGTCAAAGGTAAAACGTGTTTTTCAACGGCGTTATGAAAAATTAGGCAATCCTCCGGTGTATAATCGAAACGACCCCAGGAGCGAAACTGATAATCAACAAAATTATCAAAACCTGCATTCTTAGCAACTTGAACTCTAAGCTTGAGCATTTTATCGAAAAGTTCATCCAGCTTTTCGGCATCCTCGAGCTTCCGTTCAGCAGTTAGTTTAAAGGTTTCAAAGCGGATTTCGCGATCCTTTTGCTGAAGAAATACCGCCATTTGCGGGATGGGATATTCCTTGCCCTTATAATTCACCGTCATAGCGCCGAATATCTTATTATATTCCTGAGATAGTTTTTCAATCTCAACCTGAACGGGAATGTTTTCCTCACGGAATAGTTCAATGTCTTTACGACAATCCCGTATATATACTTCATAACGGGTTTGATCAAGTTCATTCAAGTAAGGACACTCGATGAACTTCCGGTCCAGTTTAGAATCGAATGGCTTTACTTTAGGCGCGATGTCTGTCACGAAATGAAGGAAGGCTTTTTCGAGCTCGGGGTTATCCGTCGCACAGTCCTTGGCAATATACCGCCGGGATACTTCTTCGGATACTACGGCGCTAAGCTCGCTGCTGTCAAGCAGCCATTGCTCAAGCGCTTCCTTGCTGTCGAGTTTCCTGTCGAGCAGGTTCTTAAACAACGGTTCAAGATTTTCCCATTTAGATAAATCCAGATCATCCGGCACGAAATTGCGCGGGAACTCCTTCGAGGGACGGGTTAATTCTTTTAAATGATTTTCTACCATTTTCCTAAACTCCTTATGTTTATTTTAGGTTTGCTGAAAAACTCTATTTTTTATAATATTTTCATTATTTTGTCATTCCTTTTAGAAATCACTTTGTCATTCCGGCGAAAGCCAGAATATAGATGTCGTAAGTTCAGGATGTTAAATGTATTCCGGCTTTCGCTGGAATGACAAGATGTTAAATGGATTCCAGCCTTCGCAGAATGACAGAAGAGGTTTAATAATCTGCGAAGTCTACGGTTAGAAAATTACCTACTTTCTAACTTCCCCTGCTGTTTAACTTCTTCGGTTACTTCTGCCATAAGCGGTTGAATAATTTTATCGGAGAAATCGAATTTTGTGTTAGCTGCCTTAAATAATTCCGGCAACGGTCTTGAACCACCTAATCGTAATGCAGATTTATATGCTTTGACAGCGTTCTTTTTGTCTTTAATGCTGTTTTGCCACACTTGTAAAGCGCCGAGCTGCGCAATTCCATACTCTATGAAATAGAAAGGTATCACAAAGATGTGCATAATGCCGTGCCAGGAGAAACGATGCGTTTCCTCGAATCCAGTCCAGTCAACACCTCGCCCAAACCTTTCGCCTAAACCAACCCAATAATCAGACCGCTCCTTTGATGTATGCTCCGGATGTGTGTATACCCAATGCTGAAAGGCATCTCCCATTGCTATCATCGGCAGTAACTCAATCGTTTTTTCAAGGTGCGCTCGTCGTGCTCGAGCGGCATCGCCAGGATTATAGAATTTCTCAAGATATGATGCGCCGAGCAGTTCCATACTCATTGAGGCAACTTCAGCGAACTCAGTTGGTGAATGCCGATAACTGAGGATTCGTTCATCGCGAACTGCAAACTGATGGAAGGCGTGACCTCCTTCATGCAACAAAGTAGTGACATCTCTATTAATGCCAACAGCATTCATGAAAACAAACGGTAAACGCATTTCCGTCAGTGATGATTGATAACCACCGGGCGCTTTTCCCTTGCGGCTGTCGAGATCGAGCAATCCGAGGTCAATTATCTTCTGGAAGTTATCGCCTAATTCAGCGTCAACCTTGCCAAATATTTCACGGCAGCCACTTACTAATTTATCGGTTGTATCAAATGGTTTGAGCGGATCTCTACCATAACGATCAACGAGAGTGTCCCAAGGACGTAATGAGTCAATGTTCAATCCTTGTTTCTTGTCTTCCGCCATCTTTAATGTTAATGGTACGACGTATTTTTCAATCGCATTATGGAAATCGAAGCAATCCTCCGGTTTGTAATCGAAACGCCCCCAAGCGCGAAATTGATAGTCAACGAAATTATCAAAGCCCGCGTTTTTCGCGACTTGAACCCTAAGCTTGAGCATTTTATCATAAAGATCATCCAGTTTTTCTGAATCTTCAAGCATTCGTTCAGCAGTTAATTTAAAGGTTTCAAAGCGGAGTTCGCGATCATTTTGCTGAAGAAATAGCGCCATTTGAGGGACGGGATATTCTTTACCTTTATAATTCACTGTCATTGAGCCGAATATTTTGTTGTATTCTTGAGATAGTTTGGCTATTTCAACCTGAATAGGGATATTTTCTTCGCAAAACAGCTCAATATCATTGCGACAATCCCGGATGTAAACTTCATAACGGTTTTGATCAAGTTCTTTCAAATGAGGACAATCGAGCAGTTTCAGATTTAGATCATTTCCGAATGGTTCAATTTTTGGTACAATATTCTGCACAAAATGAAGGTGTGCCTTTTCAAGCTTGTCGTCATTGGTTGCACAAGTATTAGCTATATGCCGACGTGATCCCTCTTCAGACACTACGGCGCTAAGCTCGCTACTGTCAAGAAACCATTGCTCAAGCGCTTCCTTGCTGTCGAGTTTCCTATCGAGCAGATTCTTATAAAGCGGTTCAAGATTCTCCCATTCAGAAAAATCCAAATCATCCGGCACAAAGCTGCGCGGGTATTCCTTTGAGGGACGTGTTAATTTATTTAAACGATTTTCTACCATTTTGCTTACACTCCAATTATTTATCAGTTCTTTTTTTTACAGGATTAACAGGATTAACAGGATTTAACATTTCATTCTTCTCACCTCGTCCTTAGATTTTCACCTGGATTCTGTGTTAACTATTGGAAATCTTTGCAATCCTGCAGTCAGACGTCCTCGTCTGACTGCCTGGAGGAGAACTTTTGTCTCAACTCCATATAAAGCAGCAATATCAGAATCTAATATAACCTTCTCGCCTCGGATCAACCAAATTAGCTGCTCTATCTTTTCGACAGGCAACACCTCGGTTCCCTGAGCTACTTTGTTCCCCTCTCCTTTCATTACCTCATCTCCGCCCGTCCCTCCAGCGACTGTAGCAATGTGTTGTCGTCCACCAATTCGATATCGCTGCCCATTGGGATGCCGCGGGCGATGCGAGTGACCTTTACATCCATAGGTTTACAGATGCGGGCGATGTATAAGGCGGTTGTTTCGCCTTCTGACGTTGGGTTGGTGGCTACGACTATTTCACTGATGTTTCCTGCTTCAATTCGGTCGAGCAGTTTATCGAGTCTGATTTGATCTGGACCGATACCGTCCAGGGGTGAGATTGCTCCGCCAAGTACGTGATATACGCCGTGCCAACTGCTGGTACGTTCGATGGCGATAACGTCGCCTGATTCTTCCACCACACAGATCAAGCTATGGTCGCGGTGTGTATCGGTGCAGATAGGGCAGGGGTTTTCTTCGGAGAGCGTCCAGCAAGTCTGGCAAAACCCGACTCGATCCTTAACAGCTATGAGAGCATCCGACAGCGATTGAGCAAAATCTCTTGGATTACGCAACACGTGCATTGCCATCCGAAGAGCAGACTTACGACCTACACCGGGGAAATTAGACAATACTTCCGCCAATGACAGAACAGCAGGCGGCAGACCGGAAGGAGGTGTTTTATCAATCATTTAGTTAAAACTCGTAATTTATTAACAGAGTTTTTAAATGTAATATATTTCACAATCATTATCAAGGATAAATATGATAAAAAAGAAAAAGGACACACCTTATGGTATGTCTTTTAAGTATGAAAATAGCGTACAGAGTGCACGCTTCAGCGCGTTAGGTATATAGCTAATACGCGCTGAAGCGCGCACTCTGTACGCTTGCTCTATAGTGGGAATGACCAAAGCACTTATTTCGTCAACAGTAACTTCTGTGACTGGCTAACATCCTTAGTTGCGAATTTGGCAAAATACACACCGGAACTTAGATTAAGAGCCTTAAAGGGAGCTTGATAACTTCCCGGCTTGTAATAACCGTTGACTACACCGGCAACTACCCGTCCGTTTATATCACAGATGTTGATAGTAACCACGCCTGGTTGTACAACTGTGAATCGCAGATTTGTCTGGGGGTTGAATGGATTAGGATAGGCTGGGTCAAGAGCGCTGCAAGTGAGAATCCCTGGATTTGTTCGGTCAAATACGCCAACTCTATCTATGCTGACCGTCCGGGTAAATTCGCCTGATGTGAAATCCGGATTCTCCTCGTTTTCTTCGGATTCGATTGAGACTATCATACCAAAATCGGGAGCAACCCAGCTATACGCATACTCTGTATAAGTTTCAATATTTTCACCTTCCTGTGTGGATCGGGTGAATTGCTGAATCCTGAGGCATTCAAACTCACCTGCCACATCTGTAATAGTACCCCAGGCATCTACAACATTGTGAATGGAATCGGTAATCGTTGTTCCCATGAAATCGGAAATGGTTACCACATCCCACTCATCCCTGTATCTCACGGGGAAAGAATATATAGGCCCTTCTGATTCAACCCGAACCGAAAAAGCTGAATCCATTTGCGGTGAGTAAAATCCAATGCCCAGATAGTCGAGACGCTCTTCATTAATATTCGCATAAGCAAAAACCTGCATCTCACCCTCCGGAACCTCTTGGTACCAGCAGATATTTGCGTCCTGAAAGAGATCTGCACCGGGTCTTCCTTCAGGTTCTACAATACACTCGCGATATTCAATCCCTTCTATGTCTGAGAAGTCCCATGATTGATTCTCTCCGGACTCGCCTAAATCTACTTCAATTAACTCTCCGGAAGTTACTTTAGTCATAACGACTCCGGGTGTAAGATTCAGGTCTGCGGAATTAATTGTAACTCGTGCTGTAACTGAACAAGCGCCAGCCAATAAGAAGGCTGTGATGATGAAATGTTTAAAAAAATGGTTCATTGTTTATCCTTTTATTTACCAGAGTTAGTATGATTGATAATTTTGTTGTAGTTGTTCTTATGTGGATTTTCAAATAATGTTTGGCAATATATGTTATTCTGTCTGGATTGTCAAGGACAATAAATTATTATACGTGGATCTGTTGGATTAATGGAAAGAGGTTTTGTGTGTATGAGAAGTGGTTTTTCAGATTAGGTAGGTTGGACACTCTTGTCTGACTCCCTTGTCGTCGGACAAGAGTGTCCTACCTACTTTAATTAACAATCAACGATCATTTCATCCTTCATCTTCTTCTTTGAAGTCTTTTGCTCTTTTTGCCAGATTATTATAGCTGCTCTTGTATACGACGTAGATTGTTTTTTCATCGTTGTTTTTCCGAACCAGCCATTTTGAATCGACGTCCGGTTGGGGAATGAATTCAATTATTTCTTTCTGATTTCCCTCCAGGAATGCTTCAACGATCAGATCGGGTTTAGCAAAGCTGGGTATGCTATCAATTCCGGCAACCAGAAAATCGGTTGCGTTCATACGTCCGAGTGTGTTCTTGACCCGGTTCATAACCTTATCTGCCGGTTTGAACGGTTTTCCACGTTTAGGAATGATTGTCCAACTTGTGTCAGCTTTCACCAGTGTCGTGTCGTTCATGGGCGAGGATATATTACGCATTAGTTCAACTGTTTCATCAGAGAATTTAAGCAGAACGCGTTCAATCATTGTCTTGTCAAGTTTCAGAATCTTCTTGTCACGCCAGTCTTTAGGCTTACGAGTGAATGAAGAACGAGGTGTTCCACAAACCAACCAGACTTCTTTGGAGTCCTCAAGTCGCATATAAGTATGTGAATAGTTCTTGGATGGCTTGCCACAGTAGAACTTATCAATTGTACCGCCTTCTTTGCCGATCTCTACATAAGCCGCCTCTTCACCTCCTACTTCATAATCCTCATACTTATCTTTCTTGGTGGTGATGAGGCTTTCATATTTAAGGTCGGAGAGCTTCTTAAGCAGTGTTGCGGTGTAACTTGGGTTAGCGGGATAGTTGTAGGGTTCGGATATACGCCACTGCTCACCGACGCGTTTCAGCGTGATCTCGCCGTCCTTGTTCTTGATATGGATGTAATCAACATCCCCTGTATCTGACGTGATGAAATTTTCCTTTTCAGTTACACGGTGAGGATCTGTTGATAACAATCCCCAGACACCAAGCTGGACGACCAATATAGCCAAAAGAATTGCAGTTGTTCGACTCCTAATTTTCCAAACGTAAAGCAGGACGACTAATATGACGAAAAGTAATGCAATTGTGCGACTCATAATTTCCATACCGCCAAGCAGGGCGACTAATATGGCGATAGGAATTGCAATTTTGTGACTCATAATGTTTTACCTCCCTGATTTCTGTAACTGAAATCCCTTAAAGACATTTTTCTTGCTGAGTTTCGAATGCGCCAACGGAATAGCCCGAATGCGATGACCAGCAGCGGTGGGATAAGCAAATTGGCATACTTAACTGTGCGGCGCGTGGCATTAGTAACCTCTTTAATTGGACGGCTTGATACTTGACGTGAACGTATGCTGATTAACCTTTCGTCCTGTACCAACCAGTCTACAAGGTTAAGCATCATAGTCAGATTGTCGAGATTCGGTACGATGTATTGATCATGTATGAAGTTCGCATCACCGATTGCAACAATCCTGGTCTCTGGTGATTCGGGAATAATATCCTCATCGGTTATAGGATTATCATCTTCATCCTTTGGAATTGATTTATCCTTCCAGAAGCTGGTGAACTTTCCCGTTATAACAGCGCCAAGCGGTATATTCGCCATATCGAAGACATATTTATAACGTTGAGTCAGCGGGTTGATGTCATACGGTTCTGATTGAATAGAAGATTTCTCTGATGACCAGAACATCGGTGTTATATCAACCGAATCCATTTCAGTTGCAAAACTGGTATCTATGGCGCATGGAAAATATAACCTGACCTGGCGTAATGCCTTGAGAGCAGTAATTTCACGATTGAAGTTCGCCAATTCAGGGAAGAGCGGGTAATGAACCAATGTTATCTGACGACCATATCTGGTTTGGGTCTGGAACGGCAGCGTCGGAGCACTTTTGTCCATCACCAATTGATCCTTGAAACTGAAACCGTAATTCTGTGTCCATGGGTCAATCCTTAACGGACTGCGTTCAGCCTTCATTTGCGAAAGTTCGGCTTTGACCTTATTTATTGCTAACAGAAGTTTACCGCCTTTCATCAGGAATTGGTCTATGGCGAAACGATCCTTTTCCGGGATGTCTTCTTTAGGTCCAATAACGCATAACAGGTCAATATCATCAGGGACAGTATACCTATCAGTGAGGTTTACAGTTTTAAGATCGTACATTTTTCGTAATTGCTGATCTAACTGTGACATTTCCTCGCGTAGAGCAGGTTCGCCATGTCCCTCAAGGAAACCGATTGACTGCGTTTCAGCAGAGGTGATTCGAATTATTTTAGATACAATCTCGTATTCAAGGTTGCCCAGAGATTGAACGGTTGGAATGACTTCCTGGCGGTCTTCATAGATTAGAACCATTCCCATATAGGCGAGCTTGAACTCGACCTTATCCGATTTTACGACTTTTACTTGCATAGGTTCGATACGGAACCGTTCGGCTTCTTTTTTCAGGTTTTCTTCATCACCTGGGTCGTAAAATTCGAATCTGAAATTACCCTTACCATGTGCTTGCATTTCAGCAAGTTGACCTTTAACTTTTGGTCGTATATCGTTATAAGGTATAGGAAGGTCTCTGGTGAAATATGCCTTGATTGTGAGCTGTTCCGGCAATTCTTGCAGTATCTCTTTTGTGACGTTAGACAAGGAGTAAACCCTGTTTTCCGTGAGATCAATCCGTGTAAATATATTATTAGAAATTATATTGAAAACAATAATATTTACAATAATGAGAAGTACATTGACCGGAGAGAAAATATTGCTGCTTTTAAGTTTCATATTATATCCTTTATTTATCGCTTACGCCGTGCAGCGAGCATACGTGTTGCCATAAATAGCGCTATTACTATTAAAGTCAGGTAGTAAATTAGATCTCGCGTATCGATTACACCTCTGGATATGTTCTGGAAATGGTATTGTATTGTTATATACTCGGCTATGGAAACCAGCCAGGCGGGTAATAACATCAGCGTCCAATCCAGAATAAGAAAAGCTGCCAAAATAAGTAAACTAACGATAAATGCTACTACTTGGTTTTCAGTTAGAGATGAACCAAATGTACCGATTGCGAGATATACCGCGCCTATCATGATGATACCGATATATCCGCCAATAGCAGGTCCAGGGTCCATATCACCAAGGAAAGAGACCGTAATCGCATAAATCAAAGTAGGTAGTATCATAGCGGCAAGTAAGGCGACTGATGCCAAATATTTACCAATTATTATTGACGCATCCGTAATTGGCATTGTTACGAGCAGCTCCATAGTGCCCGTTTTCCTTTCCTCAGAGATCAAACGCATCGTGATCGCAGGTGTAAAGAAAAGAAATACCCAAGGTATTACCCCAAATACCAAACTCAAATCAGCTTGACCAACTAAAAAGAATCTGGTTGTGAAAAAATAGCCTGTAATTCCCAGAAATACAGTAATTACTACATAAGCTATAAGAGAATCAAAATAAGCTCTAAGCTCACGTTGAAAAATTATAGATATGTTATGCATAGGCTTCCCATTTTTTATTTTATTTATTGAATCGAGTATTAAAGATTGATTCACCTTCCGTTTAGATTACCGATGGAAATTAATAAACGGAAGAACTTTTAAAATTCCTGAATTGTTATGTGCTATATTTAATATGCCGATCTGGCAGCCATGAAGCTCATCGGCTCTGTTTAACAAGCCGATAGTCACTCCTCTCTGCACTCCTTTTATACCGTTGTAACTACTAATTCCGAGACCCTGCATACCTTTGCCTTTTATACCCAAACCGGACAGAAAAACACCATTTAATTGATCAGCACCAATACCGACTCCGCTGAGGCAGATTCCTGTAATGTTATCACCCGCGATGCCGATACCTCCAATTGAAATCCCGTAGAAATCTTCGATGGCGACCCCTATAAGTCCGAAAGCTAATCCTGTCATTTCGCCAGATGCCACTCCAACGCCACCTATTAATATACCTTTCACATCGGAAGCTGCAATGCCAATTCCTCCAACTCCGATGCCTCTGAGCTTGTTGCATGACAAGCCGATGGTGCCAAAACCTAAACCCCTGATTCTATCGGCGGCGATACCGATCCCGCTAATACCAATTCCATTCACTCTGTCTGATGCAAGTCCGATCCCACCAACTCCAAGTCCCCAAACCTCATCAGAAGCCAGACCAATTGGAGATAATGAAACACCTCTAAGTTTACCCCCCTTGACCTTAACCAATCCGATTGCTATCCCGTTTATAGCTTCACCCGCGTCTGGACCGACAATACCAAATGCAGCGCCGTTTATAATCGCATCAGGATTGTTCCTTGGTTTCCAAATCGTCAGGTTTATTCCGTTGACACGTTCCAGTCTTTCATCAGACAGGTTAATTCTAATACCGTTGATACCCTTGGAATTGCCGAAACCAAATCCATAGTCCCATGCGGTAACGTTTATACTACCGAAAACGCTATTCACGGAAATCAATAATAACAGCAGTGCAGAGTAAACCGTAAAGTTAAGTTTCAGGAGGGATGAATTTGCAATATAATTCATTGATATTCCTTGTTTTGATTGCATAAAATTTACCACTGCTGTCCATTACTGTCAGAGACAGTTGACAACAGGATAATTCAGAGTATAGCCTTCGTGCTATTTGGGTTTAAAGTTCATACCGATAGTTTGAGATGGAAAACAGCCTGAAGGCTGGACTCTGAACTCTGCGTTCTCTGCGGTAGAAGATTTAATTAACTGAGATATCCGCAGTCAACTTGTGGAATACCTCTTCAAGACTGCGTATTTCTCTCGACATACCGATTATTACCCAGCCTTCTTCTACTGCGGTTTTAAATAATTGCTCACGAGGATCGTTACCGGATGCCGCAATAACTCGGAACGAACGTCCTTGAGAAGAGTCGGGGAATACTTCGCGAACTTCTTCAATCCCATAAATTTTCCCTAAGCGTTCCTCAATCCCATTTTGGGCAGCAAGTATTTCGATATTTATCGTGGCTTTACCTTCCAGGTCTCGCTGGAGTTCAGCGAGTGAGCTGTCAGCGACTATCTGACCATGATTTATAATAGCGACACGGTCACAGGTTGCTTGAACCTCGGAGAGGATATGTGTTGATAGGATTACGGTTTTTTCCCGACCGAGTTGTTTGATGAGATTTCGGATATCTACAACCTGGTTTGGGTCGAGTCCGATGGTCGGTTCGTCGAGGATAAGGATATCCGGATCGTGAATCATTGCTTGAGCCAGTCCGACACGCTGACGATAACCTTTGGAAAGCTGGTTAATGTTTTTATGCAGAACATCACCTAATCCGCAGGTGTCCACCATTTCCCGGATACTTCCTGCATTTTGATCCGTGGTAAGTCCACGCAAGTCGGCTATATATCGCAGGAAATCCACGACATTCATATCGCTGTAGAGTGGGTTCGATTCCGGCAGATAACCGATCATCCTACGGATTTCAAGTGAGTCCTCTTGCACAGAAAACCCTCCAACGGTTACATCTCCGATTGTGGGCGGCATATAGCAGGTGATTATCTTCATAGTGGTTGTTTTACCGGCACCGTTTGGTCCGAGAAAACCCAGAATCTCACCCTTCTCAACTTTTAGTGAAATGTTGTCAACGGCTTTCTGTTCGCCGTATACTTTTGTCAGCTCTTGAATATCTATCACAGGCAATCCTTGATTCGAAATTATTTTGTTTAAAACAGTAATAACAAAAACAATTTAACTAATTTATCATTTCAACTCTGAATATGCAATGAAGTTCCCGTTTTTCGGATAGCAGGTGAATCCTTTTTAAAATGTTTTTGTTTTATGCAGGCTTGCAATGTTTGATGTCGTTTGTTATATAGTATATGGAAAGACAAAACCAGTAGGTTGGACACTCTTGTCCGACTAATTTGTTGTCGGACAGGAGTGTCTGACCTGCTGATGGGTAGGATAGACGTTCTTGTCTGTCAGGTAACATTGTCAGACAGGAGTGTCCGACCTACTGATCATAATTCTAAGAGGTTACAATGAAAATATCGATCTTTACAGAAAACAGGAGTGATAGATATTTCTATTACTTAACGCTGATTATCGCTTTCATAATGCTATTTGGAAATGCTATCTGTCCGGTTGAGGCTCAAATGCTCGATTCACTGGACAAAGCAACTATCGACAGCGCTTTGAAGCTGATTAACCTTCGTCCCGAAGAACTGGGGTTTGATAAGCTCTACGCTGAGGACGACACATTCCGGTTGGATATTGTCGAGAGACTTCTTGACCATCCACTCGAATTACCGGATTATATTGATGGAACAGCGGCTATAGTAGACTCGTTTTCGAGCAATAAAGATAGCAAGCCGTTTCTCGATTTCATTAACAAGCAATTGACAGTGGACATTAAAGTCAAGAAAAGAAAGCCTTTAGAATGGACACCTGGTGATTTCGATCCTGCGGATCCGCTTAAAGTCTGGACGGAAGCTCTCAAAGTAGCGGAACCGCTGCGAAAAGAATTCTACAAAGATCTTGACAGCCTCGAATTGAACGATCTGATAATGACAGCACCGACACTTTGGAGCGAAGAAGAGGGCTCAATAAACGCAAAACTTGCCGGATCCTGGCAGTTTGCCGTCGGGATTGAGGTGGATACCAGTCGTGAATTCGATCAAGATCATCTGCTTGATATAATAAGGAAACTGGACACATATCCACTGTTAGAAGCTGCTGCAATTGTTGTTTCTGCCGCTCTTAAAATTGCAGACGGCTGCGATTCTAATGATTATAATCCGAATTCTATTACGAGAAAAATAGAAGGCGTTAAAGGAGATGTTGTGCTATTCACCGAGACCGAATGGGGTAAAATGGTTGTCGGTGGTAAAGGTGATAATGTTTACGATGGTGATTTCACCGTAATAATCGACCTTGGTGGAGATGATGTTTACCGTGGGCGAGTGGCAGGAGCTATGGGTGAATTGAGTTATCCGTATTCATTGGTTATAGACCTCGAAGGTGATGACTATTATGACTCAAATGATTCACCCGTCAGCCACGGCGCCGGTTTCTTCGGTATCGGTATATTGATTGATAAAGCAGGTGATGACACCTATCGCAGTGGCAGCTATTCACAGGGGGCAGGATTCTTCGGTGTTGGAATCTTGATGGATAACAATGGCGATGACGATTACCGCGGAGGATTCTTCCAACAGGGAGCGGCTCATTGCGGCTTAGGTATGCTTTGCGAAGAAGGTGAGGGGGATGACCGTTACCTTGCAACCGCTTGGGCGCAAGGATTCGCCGGTACTTACGGTTACGGAATAATCTATGATGAAGGTGGAGATGATATTTATCGTACTGGCGCTGCATACTATCACGCTCCGTTGCTGCCGCATGATTACAAGTCCTTTTCCGGTGGATTCGGAATGGGATGGCGTCCTCGAGCCGGTGGAGGAATCGGTGTGCTTTATGATGACGGCGAGGGCAATGACTTTTACAATTCAGAGGTGATGAGTCTGGGAGCGTCATACTGGTACTCAATCGGTATCCTGATTGACGGCGGTGGAAACGATCATTATTCTCTTGCGCATTATGGACTTGGAGTTGGCATTCATCTGTCAGTAGGGGCGTTATACGATAGATCAGGCGATGACCAATACCGCTCCCGCTGGGGTGTAGTCGGCGGCACTCCGCACGATTTTTCTGTCGGGATGTTTGTTGACGGCGGTGGTGATGATTATTATATCGTTTCCGACGGTTGGGGCGGTTCATTGACCAATTCGTTCGGTCTGTTTATTGACAAGCTCGGTAACGATACCTATGCAACGCGTGGAAAAGGATACAGCTTTGGAAAAGCCAAGTGGGCGAGGGGATTTGCCGGAGTAGCAATATTTATTGACGAGGAAGGCGATGATGTTTATCCTGATGGCGTTCCAGCTGCCGATTCGACGATCTGGATCCAAGGCGGGTGGGGGATAGGCATTGACCTGCCCCGCGACGTTAAGGATCCGGATAAGGACGACCCTGGCGACGAATTTGAACTTACTGCTGAAGATTCAGCCAAGTCGGTTGAAGAACTATGGGATGAAGCCTCACAATGGGAAGTCGGATCCGCAAGAGAGAGCGTCAGACGGGCGCGTAAGGCTTTGTTAATCAAGGGCGCTGAAGCAATCCACTATGCCGTATCTGAGAAGTTAGGAACTCGGTCCGGTTTGCAGATGCGTCTTTTGGAGAAGGTTATTAAATCCATACCGGACACATCGGCTCCTTTATTATTAGAAAAGATGGAATCATCGGATCATCTTCAGACGCTTAAGAATTCGATGTGGCTACTCGGTGTGCTTAAGTGGGAGGAAGCGGTGGATCCGATGCTCGATATGCTTGGTAAAAAGAAGAGTGAAAAAACGTGGAATTCGTTAATCTCATCACTTGGACAGATAGGCGATGAAAGAGCTACAGAAGAAATTGGCGGTTACATAACCGATGAAAAGCAGAAACGGCGGATTATCACTATAGGCGCTCTAAGCGCAATCGGTGATACTACAGCAATTCCGACATTGATACGAGGGCTTGATGATCCGATGTTTACTGTTCGATCTGCAACTGCCGGCGCCTTGATGAAGTTCGGTACGTCTTCGATATTTGATCTGACGAATTATATCTCTGATGATATGGCGCTTTATCCAGAGATAGGATTGCGATCATTGGGTAGAATAATTGCGGGTATCAAGGACAATGCAAGCGTTCAAGCAGGAAAGTTGCGCTTTGAAGCAGTTCTATTATTCGAACGCAATCTTTCGCAACCGGACGAACAGATGCGCGCCGCAGCTGTTGACGCGTTATATCGAAACTCCGGTGAAGCGACACGGCAGACCATTGATGCACGGATTGAGTCTGAGTATAGTCCTGTTGTACTGGCAGCATATAGTAAAGTTAAGGATGAGATGAAGAAATAGGGGGACAGAATACTGGTTTCACGGGTAGGATAGACACTCTTGTCTGTCAAATCTAACCGAGTGGTATGCGCGACAATCAAGAATGTCTATCCTACCCGTATCACCCACCGGAGTGCTCAAGCTTGCTTGAGCCCGATCTAGGATTAATACACGGTGAAACTGCTCAAGCAAGCTTGAGCACTCCGGAAAAAGACGACGCTACAACAATAATTCACAGACGGGGATGCTTACGCTACGGAGTGTCAGCATCTTCAGGCGTTTTTGAAGGAATAATATCCGTTTTATCATCGTCTTTCTTAACTTCGGGTGTTTTTTCGCTGCTCCAATTATATGGTGGTGGAGGTAATCTGCCTGATTGCGAACCGTATTTGCGGGGATCAAAATTTTCATCGGGATCATAATGATCTGTTTTTTCCTGCCGAGGCACACTGCTATATTGTTTTTGAGGTGTTCTACTGATATACGGTTCGCGGTGAGTCATTGTCGAAGGACGAATGAAGCAATCCTGCATAAAGTTATAATCCATTGAGATAAAGCTGTCACCTTCCTCTCGCAGTTCGTTAGATCCTCCCTGTGGGAAGGAAGCAATGTATATATTAGAACCGAGGTCTTTGGCGAACCTGACCGCATAAATATAGTCGCTGTCACCGCTTACCAGGATCGAGCCTTCGCAGGCTTTAAGCAGTCCCATACGTATCATATCCACAGCAATCTGAACATCAATTCCCTTTTCTGTAGGAAAATACTGAGCAGATACTCCGGTTTCACTGCGAATGCGATGATAAACCAAATGACCAAGTTTGAGTGTAATAAAGGGGGTTGATCTGAGGTTGTCGAAGAATTTTTGTTGCCGCTGATAACCAAGCGGGTCAATCTTGGGAGATACGTGAGCATTATAATAGTAAATTCTAAGCAACTCACCGTTCACAGCTTTGGCTAATTTGATACCTAATTTCCGAAAATCAACATCAGTTCTGTTAAAATTAAGCTGACATCCTTTATAGAAATTATTACCATCAATAAGAATAGCTAATCGATTCATTATAAGTCTCCATTGGTTATTAGAATAATTCAGAATATTGAAAATGAATATTTATCTTGGAATTTACGTAAAAACTATTTATATGAGCATTTGTTCCTGTTTTTATTGCTAATCAGTAATGAAAAATTGTAATTTGCAATTTATAGAAAATTCTAACCATAAAACAAGGGTTTCTACTGTTTAAAACATATATAAATATAATAAGGTAAGCAATCACCTGAAGCCTAAACAGCTTGTCCGATAATACGATCTATGTGCTGTCCTGCCCTGTTCAAACGAAGTGTAATCTGGCAGGTGGCATCCTAACCGTTTTTACTTGCGTTACTGCCTGGTTTCAATGGCTATAACCCGTAACCAGGCAGACTTTCCCCGTCAGGTTACGCTTCGCTTGATACCTTACAGGAACGTAAAATGACTAAACCTAAAGCCCAAAGCCTAAAGACTAAAGCCAATTTTCATGACTGGAATATATAAGAATATAAAGAAATCGCCTCCGTTACAGAGACTGCTTGAGTTACTACAAGCTCGCAAAAGCAAGGTTCATATTGATGGACTTGCCGGTTCATTGGGAAGTTTTCTTACGGCGGCAGTATTTGAAGACAGCAAAGCTTCACTGTTGTTGATAGCCGCGAGTCCTTCGGAAGCTGAGGCTGCATTAGACGATCTGGTTTCCATACTGGGTTCGGAAAATGTTGGTTTTCTTCCGTCAAACCATCAGTATCGTTTCAGGAAAGGACTTCAAGCATCAGGACCGCGCAACGAACGAACGGAAGCGATGATGAGAATTGGATCGGGAACACCAACCGTTCTTGTAACGCAACCGGAAGTATTGCTGGAAGGTGTACCTGACCGAACCTGGATTGATGATCATAAAGTAAAGCTTCGCATCGGTGATGAATATCCTCGCGAAAAGCTAATCGAAACCTTGTTCAAAGCTGAATATCAACGCGAAAGCCTCATTGATTCACATGGACAGTACTCTGTCAGAGGCGGTTTGATAGACGTTTTTCCCTTTGGTCATGAAAATCCTGTACGAATTGAATATGATGATGATTTGGTTGAAGATTTACGCTTGTTTGATCCGGTTACTCAGCGTAGTATCAAACAAATAGAGGAAACAGCTTTTCTTCCTTGTGAGGAGTCCGGCGGCACTAATGGTGGAATATTGGACCTTATACCCAAAGATACGATTATCTTCTGGGATGATCTTGATGGTATTGAGGAACGCATTGATATATTCCTCGAAAGGTATAACGGTTCACATAATACTAACAATACTGGAACAGATTCCCCGTCAGCTCTTGCTTATACTTCGTTGACGGACGTTCTTTCCGAAGCGCACCGTTTTCGTCAGATAATCTGGGAAGGACTTACTCATAGATTTGATGTACAAATTGACTTCCGCGCCAGAAGTCTTGATCCTTTTCCACTTGGTTTGGACGAGCTTCCCGTGCATTTGCGAAAATATCTTGATGACGATGTCACTGTCTGGATTGCAGCCGATAGAGAAGGTGAAAGAGCTCGCCTCGACGAACTGTTATCCGAGTATGAACTTGATACTATCACGACTTTAACACCTTCGTTTTCCAGTGGATTTACTACACAGGAAGTAGGCGTCGTACTACTAAACAGTCATGAACTTTTCAATCGTCGACGTCTGCGCACCGGGCATACACGTTTTCGCAGTCGTGTTGCGCCTTTTGAACGAACTTCGGTACAGAAGGGTGATCTTATTGTGCATACTGAGTTTGGAATTGGTATGTATGAAGGCTTGCAAACGGTTAAAGTTCGCAATCAACCCCGGGAATGTTTGCGAATCAGATATCAGGATGATATTATTCTCTATGTGCGAGTTGAGAACTTTGGACTGGTGGAGAAGTATGTCGGTTCCGGATCTATTCAACCACAATTATCCCGACTCGGTGGAACGGAATGGACGCGAACAAAAAAACGTACTCGTAAAGCGCTGCAGGATATGGCTGCCGAACTGATTAAACTGTATGCTCAACGTAAAATAGTGAAAGGGATTGCCTATCCTTCGGATACGCTATGGCAGCAGGAAATGGAAGCATCTTTTGAATTTGACGATACACCGGATCAAATTACATCGACAGAGGATTTTAAGCATGATCTCGAAGAACCTCATCCGATGGATAGACTGCTCTGTGGTGATGTTGGTTTTGGAAAGACAGAAATCGCCATCAGAGCAGCCTTTAAGATCGTTCAGGAATCACGTCAAGTTGCGTTGTTAGCGCCAACCACTATCCTTGTGCAGCAACATCTTGAGACATTTCGAGCAAGATTAGGGGCGTATCCGGTGAACATCGAATCTTTATCCCGTTTTCGGACAAAAAAAGAGCAGCAGGAGATCGTTAAAAAGTTAGCGCGAGGTGAGGTTGACATCATCATTGGTACGCATCGTTTGCTATCTCGCGATGTTGCATTCAAGAAACTGGGTCTGATGATTGTTGATGAGGAACATAAGTTTGGCGTGAGACACAAAGAGAAACTTAAACAGTTCAAGACTAACGTTGACGTTCTGACCCTGACCGCCACACCGATTCCCCGCACACTGCACCTTGCGCTGATGGGAGCACGGGATACATCCCTTATCAATACGCCACCAATGGATCGCCTGCCGGTTCAAACCGAAGTGCATGGGTGGTCTGAAGAATTGATTTCCGAAGCGATCCTGCGCGAAATTGATCGTCAGGGGCAGGTGTTCTTTCTGCATAACCGGGTTCAGTCAATTTACTCTGTAGAAAAGATGTTGGAAAGACTCGTACCTGGCTTGAGATATTGTGTCGCTCATGGGCAGATGAAGGGTAATGAACTCGAAAAGGTGATATCCGATTTCCTCAGGTATCGCTATGATGTGCTGGTAACGACTATGATAATTGAATCAGGCATAGATATGCCGAACGTTAATACTCTGATTGTAAACCGTGCTGATTGTTTCGGTCTGGCTCAGCTTTACCAGTTGCGCGGTCGCATCGGCAGGAGTAGCCGACAGGCATACGCCTATCTTCTGACGCCCCCCAGATTGTCGATGACGAGCAAAGCAAAGCGCAGATTGGGAACAATAGCGGAACTTACCGATTTAGGCAGCGGTATGAAGGTAGCATTGCGTGATCTGGAAATACGAGGCGCTGGAAATCTCTTAGGGGCAAAACAGTCGGGATATATTAATACTATTGGCTTTGATTTATACTCAAAAATACTGGATGAAGAAGCTAGTAAGATAAAAGATGAACAACCCGATGAGAAATTGTCAGTGAACGGAGAAATCCACGTTGAATATAGCGGACCTGCATTGTTTCCGACAAAATATATTGATGACAGTGATGTCAGGTATGACTTTTACCGTCGTTTGACGGGCGCTAACGACATCAATGAGATTGATCGAATAGATGAGGAATTATTGGACAGATTCGGTATTTTACCTGTTTCAGCAAGGAACTTACTCGAACTTGCACGGTTGAAGGTATTGTGCAGAGTAGCAAAGATTAAGAGGTTATCGGTCGAAAAGGATTATCTCATCGCAAGTATTTCTTTACCGGATAATCCTGAAGAGAGCCATAACTTTATCGGTCGTTTGGTTGCCGCAGCGGACCCCGAAAAAATTGAATTCCGTGCATCTGAGGGAGTTGAGATATTATATCGGTTTAACTCTGAAAAACAACTGCAAAAGGCACGAAAATTCTTGCAGAGGATAACAAGGGAAGGTATATTACAGGGTTAGTGCGAAAGTGTGAAAGTTAACAATCAAACAATCAAACAATTTAGCAATTTAACAATTTAACAATCAAGCAATAAAACAATAAACGATATTTCAAGGGAACAATCATGTCAAAACGTTTAATCACTTTTTTAACCTACTCGTTAACAGTTACAATATTATCTGTCATAGTAGGTTGTTCCGGCGGTGGAGGTACTGTCGCAGATACTGATATTGCTGTCAGTTGGGGTGACACATCAATGACTGTCGCCGATTTTAAGTACAAAATGTACGTTCGCTATACGCACGAAAGTAGAGCTAAGAAGAAACCACTTGAGGATCGTAGAAAAATACTCGATGAGTATGTAATGCGCGCCTTAAAGATAGGTGAGGGTTATCGCCTGAACTTCAATGAGCGAGACGATATTCTTAAACAGTATAACGATGCAATTGAACGCAGAGCAAGTGATCTGCTCTACGATTCAAAAGTTACGAATAAATTCATCACTGATGAAATGATAAAGGATTTTGCCAATTTCGATAGATACGAAGCTCGCTGCCGGCATATCCTCATTGAGATGAATGAAGACGTCAAGGGCAGAGATACGCTTGAGTTCTGGAAACGCGTCAATGAAGTATACGAAGAAGCTAAAGAGGGGAAAAATTTCAAGAGGTTGGTTGATAAATACAGCGATGATTCTTCTATAGAACGTAAGCTTCACGGTGACCTTGGCTTTTTTAAGTGGGGTAAGATGGTTGATGAGTTCCAGGAAGCGACCTGGAAGCTTGATGAAGGTGAAATATCACCACCAGTCCGCACTCGCTATGGTTATCATATCATCAAGTTATTGGAGAAAAGGTCAACCTCTTTAGAAATGAATACCTCGGATATCCTTGTTAAAGTGAACCGTCGTGCTGCTCCCGGTGAATCACTGGCAGCCTGGGAACGAGCAACTACGATTCTCGAAGAAGCTAAAAAGAAAGGCGCTGATTTTTCTCAGTTAGCGCGTCGCTACAGCGAGGATGACAAGACCTGGGTTAATGGTATAGTAGGTTGGATTCCCCGAGGTTCTATGCCTTCCGATTACTGGGATAAAGCGCTTACGATGAAGGTAGGAGAAACAGATGGTCCCGCTCGTTCCTATAAGGGTTATCATATCATTAAGATCAATGATATCCGCGATAACGGACTGGATATCGATGATGAGGATGTGCTTAAAAAGATCAAAAGTGCAATCGGACGTGTTTATCGCGATACTCTGAATACTATTTCTGAAGCGTATTTGAATAGCATCAGAGAAGATTACGGATTGAAGTATAACCAGTCCGTGATAAAGATGATGATGCGGAAATTAGCCGATAAAAATGCGCCTAAGAATATGAATCTTTTCAGTTCCTTTACACCGGAAGAACGGGAATTGCTGGTGGTTGAAGACAAATTGGGAGGTTTTACAATCCAGGGATTAGTCGATATGTACGGCGATCACCGCTTCCCACCACCATTCGAGGACAAACCGGATTATATTAAGGAAATGGTCGAACCGCTTTTACTGCCTAAATATCTGGCTGATATAGCGAAGCAGGAAGGATTTACGAAACTGCCTGAAGTTCTGGTAGAAGGTAAGAAAGCTATTGAGAACGCAATGTTGCCGGAAGTGGAGCGTGAGATGGTTTATAACCGTGCCACTCCTTCAGAAGAAGAAGTCAGGAAATACTACGAGAAGAATCCGAAGGAATTTGTTGAACCACAAAAAGCTAAAATCTATGAGATATTGGTGGATGACAAGCAGCTTGCAGAAGACATGTTAACACGAGTTAAAAAGGGTGAGGATTTTGGCAAGCTCGCCAAACGGTATTCACAACGTTCGATGGCTAAACACAAAGGCGGCAAGCTTGGACCGTTTAAAAAGGATAAATACGGCGCTGTTTCACGTAAAGCGTTTGACCTTGAGGTTGACGAGATTGCAGGACCGATTGCGATGGGAGGCAAGTATTCCGTAATCAAGCTTATTGAAATGAAACCGGAAGTGACAAAGGATTTCGATGAAGTTAAGCGTCAGATTGAATCAAACTTGCGTTTCGAAAGACAGAAAGATCTTAAGGACGCCTGGGAGAAGGAACTCGTAAAATCTTACAATGTTCAGGTAAACGAAAGTATCTTGAAGGATGTTTGGCCTCTTATTGATCCATTGCCGGAAGCATTGGTGGCAGAGAGAAAAATCTGGAAAAAAGAACGCAGCGAGGCTGGGAAACTCGCCAAACGCAGAGCCAAGGAAGATCAGATAAAGCTAAAGCTAAAACCTGGCTCCAAACAACAGTATACTACTAAAGATGGTAAGAAAATTGACGTAACAATCGGTCAGCCGCGTTATCTTGATAAGGATGGAAAAGAGATCGATCCATCCAAATCTAATATTAAGTTGACACCAAAGGGAAAGATCGAGAAGAAAGGCACAGGCAGCAAGAAGAAAGGAAACGCGCCAAGGATCAAGATCAAACCAAAAGGTGAATAGTAAGTAATATCTCACAGCAGAGGGCGCAGAGGACTCAGATATCAACTTTGCGCTCTTTGTGGTGGAAAATATTGATAAAATCTGAATTCTATGAAGCCACCAAATACACTGACAATTTTATTCTGGAATATTAACAAGAAGCCGCTTCTTGAATATGTTGTCGATGTGTGCAAGTGTGAAGACGTTGATATACTAATTCTGGCTGAATCCGAATTGTCCAGCGAAGATATTACGGATTCTCTTTATGTAAGTGGTGAGCCTGAATACTTTGATGTAACGGGGAATTCAAACCTTTTAAAATTCTATTCAAGATTACCAAGGAAATCAGTTGTTCCTGTTAGCGATATTAGTAGATTCTCGATTAAACATATAATACCGCCTTTAGGCAAGTCTATTCTGATAGTTGCTGCTCATTTAGGGAGCAAACTCCATCAAGACAATGAAGAGCAGGCAATAAATGCTATCAGGATATCGAGACATATTATTGAAGCTGAATCAGAAGTTAGGCACGATAGAACAGTAGTCATCGGTGATTTGAATATGGATCCGTTTGAAACAGGATTAATAGCTGCAGATGGTTTTCACGCAATTATGGACAAAACAATTGCAAGAAAAAGGCACAGGAAAGTTGATGATGTTGAGAGATCCTTTTTCTATAATCCTATGTGGAGTAGATTTGGTGATGAGTCAATAGGTCCCCCGGGAACCTACTATCTGAATAAAGGTGGGCAGAAGAATTATTATTGGAATATGTTTGATCAGGTTCTTATCAGACCCAGTTTGCTAAAGGCTTACTCTGCTGATAACTTGACGGTTCTTACAAAATCGAAGAATTTCTCGTTTTTATCGAATACCAATAAACCAAAACCATCAGATCATCTGCCAATACTATTAACCTTAAAATTAGGGAGGTAAAAAATGAAGGTTGCTAATCTTTGGGGTGAAAATTTAGATTCTTTAAAGGGATTAATTCCCCCAATAGATATTCTGAGAACACAGGCTGAGCTTCTAACGGAAAAAACAAAGGGACGGGTGCAAGGAGTTATTAAAAAAGGAGAAGTGGAGGGGAAAGATGGGTTGGATGTCGAGTTCGTTTTATTAGTGAAGGAATTAAATAACTATAAATACCAACTCTTTAGAATTCACTATTCACGATTAGTTTTTTATCCACTTTTTCTATGGACACCTGAGAATGACGAAATGATGCCAACCATTATTGATTCTGAAGATCGGTTAATTTTGGTTTTAATGGAAATTCTTGGATCAACAAAAACCCGAATGATCATAGAGAGCTTATTGTCGCAAGTAACAAAGAAATAATGTTGAAAACAACATTCTATTTCCTGATTTTATTCCTGTTAATCACAGGTTGTGCCCGCGAAGAGATATGGGAACCTGAGGTTGTCGCACGGGTTGGTGACCGGAAGTTAATGGCGAGTGAAATCACTGCTTGGGAGGCTTCGTTGCGACAAGCGAATGTTTCTCAAGAGGTTAGATCTGCATTTATTCGTAATTGGGTTGAGAAGGAACTTCTTTATCGAGCGGCTCTGGATGGTGGTTTTGCTAAAGATGCTTGGGTCATGCAACGTCTGGATGAGATAACGCGTACTCTTCTTGTAAGCCGGCTTCTGGAAATAGAGTATCAAAAACTCACTACGCCTGTACCTAGTGCAATACATACTTATTTCCAGCAAAATTCGCACGAGTTTATCTGGTCTCACCTCCATTTGTCTGTGGATTTCTGGAGATCTAATGACAGGAAAGGGCTTGAACGGCTTCGTTCCAATCTTCAACGAGGCAGGCAGGCAGGGATATGGACGGGAAATGCCGGTTCGCTTGAAAATGGTCGGATAACACTTGACGGTCCAGAGAGCGCTTCACCGGAAGTATGGAAGGTTGTGTTGCGTCTACCGCTTGGACAAGTATCAAAAGTTATTAACATTAACGATGATTACTGGGTTTTTAAACTGATAGATCGTCGCGAGGCAGGTGAACCACAAGGACTTGATGATGTGAGGGATGAAATCGTTTTACGTTTAATGGAAGAAGCTCGAAAGAACATTAAAGAGGAGTTGGTTAGGGAGTTGGTAAACGAATACCATCATAAGGGGCGTTTGCAGTGGTCTTCACAACCGAGATCAACCGTTACATCAGCAGAATCCACCATAAAGGAAACTCAGGAAATTATTGAGAAATAACCTTTGATGGAAGTTGTTAAATTAAATATCCCTGCTGGCAGACGCCATCGTCTGACAGTTAAGTGATTGAAATACAGTAAGTAAACTGTCAGACGAGGGCGTCTGTCAGCGGGAACTTTCTACTATTTCAACAGAATCATGAATGAGGAATTACCTTAGATGAAAATCGATAAATATCTGAGTATAATAATTCTAACTGTCGTATTAGCAGCATGTTTCAAGTTCGTATCGGCAGATGAAGTCATAGACAGTATTTGCGCTGTTGTGGACGACGAAATTATACTTGAATCTGAAGTTTCTTATGGTGTTCATACAATTCTCCTCGAAAGCGGTGATCGTTACCCAACGCCTGATAAACTTGCCAAATTTCGCAAGCAAGTCCTCGAAGCTTATGTTATGCAGAAGATACTCATCGCTAAAGCAATCGAAGAAACCCTCGCGGTTGAAGAGCGAACGGTAAACAAGGAATTAGAAAGAAAGCTTGAGGGTTTAATTCAACAGGTTGGATCAAAAGAGAAACTTGTGGAGTATTTCGGACGTCCATTACGGCAGATCAAGCGTGAAATGCGCCAAGGCGTCAGAGATGGGTTGCTTATTGAAATGTTGAAGAGTAGGGAGCTTATGAATATAAAGATCCGTCGCCAAGAGGTAATCGACTTCCATCGTCAGCATATAGATAAAATGCCTAAACTACCTGAAAGAGTGATACTTTCACATATTCTCCTGGAAGTGAACTCGTCATCTGATGCAGAGAGTCAAGCAGAAGAACGTATTGAAATGATCTATGATTTACTTAAAACCGGCGCTGATTTTGATTCTGCTGCAAAGGAGTTTTCTGATGATCCATCCGCTGACAACGGTGGTCGTTTGGGATTTACCGATAGGAATGATCTGGTTCCTGAATACGAAGAGGTGGCGTATCAGCTTGATCCGGGTGAGATTTCCAATATCGTAAAGAGCCGCTATGGACTGCATATTATCAGACTTATTGAGAGACAGGGCGAGAGAATATCTACACAGCATATCCTGGTAAAACTTGCCCCAAATAGAGATGATTGGGATAAAACCTTTACTCATGCTGAATCGATAAAACAGCGTATTGATGACGGAGAAGATTTCTCTGATCTGGCTCAGCAGTTTTCTGCTGATGCAGAAACGGCTGTGAAAGGCGGCAGGCTTGAACAGATTGCTATTCAGAATCTACCGAGTGAGTTCCAGGATGCAATTGATGCAATTGCTGAAAGTGAGGTTGCTAAACCATTTGAAACTACATTTGGCGTTCATATCATCAAGTTGGAGGAAAGGCTACCTGTTCGTGGAATTAGCCTGACTGATGATTGGCAGACTATCGAGCAGTTTGCTCTTGCAGATAAAAGGGAGCGGCTTTTTCAGGAATGGGTTAATTCGTTGAAGAAGGATCATTATATCTCGCCGGAAGGGTTATGAAAGTTAGCAAGTTTGCAAGTGTGAAAGCATGATGGTTTTATAATGACTTTTAACAAAATATTTTAACATTCTGCTTAGATATCTGCTTAATCCGTTTAATCTGTTGTGAATAAACCCGATCAACTTGCTAATTATCTTTAAATTCCACTCTTTCAAATTTGAAAACCACAATCAAATATCTCGTCTTCGTTTTCGCGCTTTTCATAATAATATTTGAAATCCTGCGTGGCATTTTATTGCTTCGATATCACCATCTTGCCGTTGTTATCCCCCCTTTTACACTAATCAAATCTTTCCTTGTCGGTTTTCGCTTTGACCTTGCCGTTACAGGTTATATAGTAGCGCCGGTTGCCATCATAGGACCAATACCTCGGATTGGACTTACCTCATCGTTAACACGTCGTATAGCTAATATCTATCTCGTTATTATAGCTTCGATTGCTTTCCTGATGGAATTAATAGACTTGGGATTCCTCGGGGAATTTAATACTCGTCTTAACCATCTGGCGCTTGAATGGATACTTGACAGTCCCGGAATGGTATTTCAGATGTTATGGGAGATGTTTGGAATGATTCCTGTGATATTAGGCTGGTTGTTTCTGACCGGAGTATTTGCATATCTATTGTTTTTCTTTACACGCCGTATTTTTAGTGAAATAGATATGAAGGATAAACCAACAAGCCTAAGTTTACTAAACTGGAAATCGGTAAAACAATTCGTATTATTATACCCATTAATACTGGTTTTAGTATTCCTTGCGATAAGAGGGCGTGTTGCAATCAAGGCTCCTCTTACCTGGGGTGTAGCTTATTTCAGTACTTATAATTTTGCTAACCAACTTGCCCTCAATAGTTGTTTTACATTTGTTCAGGACGGGATTATCGAACGGAGTAAACGGGAGCGGGATGCTGCTTTGGTTAATGGACTTGATAGGGAAGAGGCTTATGCTATTGTTCGTGATCTGTTGGGGATAGAAATCCAATCCCGCTGTCAGGTCGCCGCGCCTGACAGCTTTGTTTTGGTATCATCTGTAAACCACGGTGGGTTGACAGCGGATGTTTTACCTCCCATCGCTCGGATAGTTGACAATGGCGATCAACTTAACCACAATGTAGTATTAATCTTAATGGAATCACTGGCTTCTGAATTCGTTGGAAGTTGCGGTGGTAACGCTGATATGGCGCCGGAATTTGATCGAATGGCTGAAGATGGTTTGTTGTTTACGGATTTTTACAGCGCAGGTGGACATACGTTTTCCGGTATCTTCTCAACATTAACCGGATTGCCCACGCTACCTGGAAGATCATTGATGAAACGCAGCGAGGGGCAGCAGCGGTTTGCCGGTCTGGCTACAATACTGAAAGAGCGTGGTTATCATACGCGCTTCTACGTTACTCACGATCCACACTTTGATAACATGCAGGGTTTCCTTATGGCTAATGATTTTGACACAGTCATCGGGCAGCATGACTATCCTGCCAATGAAGCAATATCCAGCTTAGGAGTGCCTGATCACGTGATGTTTGACAGAGCTTTTAGTGAATTAAATGAAGCAAATGAACCCTTTCTCGCCGTAATTCTGACAGGCAGCCACCATGGTCCCTTTATTGTTCCCGAAAACAGACCATATCCACGTTATGATTTATCTGAATTGGAGGCTAAACGTTATCCTGCTTTCAGTCGTAATGAGTGGGTTAAACGCTGTAATGCCTTTAGTTATGCTGATTGGTCTTTAGGTCAATTTTATAATAAGGTTATAGAGAATGATTGGGGGAAAAAGACACTCTTAGTGATAACAGGTGACAGCGGCGTCATTTTGGATAAACAGAAAGAGCTTGATCTGGCACAATTTCACGTTCCTTTATTGTTAATTAACAAGAGTGTAATTGAACCGGGAGTAACAACTTTAATAGGCGGACAGAAGGATGTTGTTGCGACTATAATGGATGTGCTCGGTGGACGATTTATAAATAACACGCTTGGTACAAGTTTGATAACCGGAAATGCCGTTCCACACACGTTGTTTATTGAAGGTAATATGACAGGATTTATCCTGTCGACTCCCAATGATTACAGCTCTATAACTGGTATTGAGACCGCAGGAAAGATTCTTTCTACACCATATTACCTTCTACAGAGTAAACACAGGAAACCAATGCTCTATCGTCTGAATTATCTTTCCGAACCAATTATTGATGTAGCGAAAACAGAAGAAATGACTACATATTCGGACGCTCTTCTCTCTGCAACCTATCATCTGGTTAAATCAAGACAGGTTGGATTACCTGTAACTGCCCCTTAATACCTCTTTGATAATTCATAAATATTGTTTATATTAAATTATAGTGATGATTCTGTTGAAATACTTCCTGTTTTGTCATTCCCGCGAAGGCGGGAATCCAGTTTGAAGAGCTTTAAATACTTGAAAACTCTGGATTCCCGCCTTCGCGGGAATGACAAAACGGGAAGGAAATTCTGTAATAATTGGCTTTTTCAACAGAATCAGTAATTGTCAATCATTCAATCATCGCTGGAGGACACTATGACTACACCTAAACCCTGCAACAAATCCTTAATTGTATCAATCATTGTCGTTTTTCTTTTAGTATTAGGAGTAAATAGTGCATTTGCTCAATCTACCGGATGCACGATTAATACTATCCATTCTGACAATAGCGGCTTCGAGATGGATGTTGAGATTCTCGATCTTAATATCAGTCCGCAAGAACAGGATGGGTTCAATCGCAAGTGTATATCAATATTCGGTGAATCAACCCTTGCTGCGCCTGGGTTACCGGAGTTACCGCATATCAATCGTCTGATAGTTGTCCCGCCGACTGCTCGAATTGAGGTTGATTGGTCAGGCTCTGATCCGGTTATAATGGAATCTGTTCATCCGACGATGATTCCTTATGAAGGATCACCGGAAGATCAAAAGATGTTAAAGAAAATGGATTATTCACATAAAACCGGTTATTGGCCTTGTGAGGTGGTTGAATTGGGAAAACCGGCTATTATGCGCGGTGTTCGGGTGGTACGTCTTACGGTCAATCCAGTGCAGGTTGATGCAGCTACAGGTAATATCAGGTTTCGGGAACGTATTAATGTCAGGCTTAACTTTACCGAGGGTCAGGCTGTTAATCCCGTTGTGAATGCAGCAAAGCAAAGACCGTCCCTAACCGCAACCCGCTTGATTCGTTCTCTGGTTATCAATCCTGAAGCTATTTGTCGCGATCAGGAGCATCGCGGATCATACTTGTATATTATTCCCGATTATGATGGTGTGGCTGAGGCTATTGAACCGTTGGCGGACTGGCGTAAAAGACAGGGTTATCCTACCGAAGTGATAGCTGTGGATCAGCGCGCCAGCAACGTTGATGTTCTACGAGTTATAGAAAACGCATATTTTGAATGGGATGTTCCTCCGGAGATTGTATGCCTGGTTGGTGATGCTGACCGAGTGGCAGCGGATTTTATGATAGCAACCTGGGACGTCGGTCGAGCTTATCCCTGGGAAACAGATTATACGTATACATGCATAGAAGGGGATGACCTGCTGCCGGAAATGGCAATCGGCAGGATTTCAGCGCGCAGCGTGAGAGAGCTTGAAGGTATTGTAGACGATAAAATCTATCCTTATGAGGTTGAACCTTATATGGAAGAAACCGAATGGTACCAGAGTGCAGCGCTGATGTCAAACGATCATCGTACCGGGTACTCTTCCATTTATTTACAGCGCTGGCTTAGGAATATGTTAATTGAAGTAGGCGTTACTGAAGTGGATACTTTTTATTATATATGGGATAATGAAGTTACCGGACGGGAGTTTATCGAGAATAATATCAATAATGGAATTCTGGTTTTTAACTACCGCGGTTGGGGACAGTTTAGTGGTGATTGGTCGGTAGCCAGAAACGATGTAGATCGGTTAACTAACGGACAGATGTTGCCTTTCTTAGTATTACCAACCTGCAATTCCGGTGATTTTATGGATCATATTCAATTTTCTCACGGTTACACTGAAGATTTCCTATGGGGTGACCGCGGTGGCGCCGTTGGAGCTATCGGTTCCAGTGGGTACACGCATACGAATTATAATAACGTTCTTGACGGCGGAATTATGAACGGTTTGTTCCGTGATAAAGCCTGGCAATTCGGTTGGTCGCTTGTTCAGGGAAAGATTGAACTGTACCGTCATTTTGGAATGTTCAATGATGTTATGGATCCTCAGGTGAATTCTCTAAGAGTCTGGGAAGCGCATTGCTATCAGAGTAATCTGATCGGCGATCCCGGCACACAACTCTGGACAAGCGTACCCCAAGAGATGAATGTTTCACATCCGGAGGAGGTTTCAATCGGTGAGAACCAACTGATCGTGACTGTAATTGACGAAGAAGAAACACCTGTCCCAGACGCTACCGTTGTTCTTATGTTTGAAGGCGAGCATTTACGTATAGGTGAGACTAATGTTGAAGGTCGGGTTGTATTTGTCTTTGAACCAGATGAATTGGAAGCCGGAACATTACATATTACAGTAACCAAACATGATTATATTCCATATCTTGCTGAAATAGACGTTCCATCTCCCAACGAATTCCTGGGTGTTTCAAGTTTTACTATTGACGATGACAACGATGATGAGAGCCACGGTAACGATGACGGGCAGCCGAATCCTGGTGAGCGAATTGAGCTTCAAACCCGGATTTCCAACTTCGGCGAGAATGTCCCGGAAGGTGGAATCGAGTTTACATTGGAAGGTGTTGTTGGAAACGTTGAGATAGTTGATGGTGAGGCTTTGCTGGATAATGCACCGGATATGGATGAAAGTTCAGAGGTTACTTTTGTTGTAGACCTTTCCAATGAATGCTGGAATAATCAGCGAATGGTGCTTAATGTCACTGCCTCAAATGATGACAACGAGTGGGAGTCGCCGATTGAATTCTTCATAGCGGCGCCCGACGTCGAGAGCGTTGATTTTAGTTTTGATCCTGAGCCGTTTGACGTGAGCGATACGGTCTGGGTGGAAGTAACTTTTCATAATGAAGGTCAGATCGCAAGTCCCGCAATGTCTGCCGAACTAATATCATTACAGGATGCAGTGGTCGTTTTCAATCCCTTCTCCGAAATCGGCGCTATTGCTCTTGAAGAAGGAGACACGCTTGCATCAGCGCGATTCCGAATACACGCATACGAGCAAGCGGTTCCGGGAACTTATGTCAGGATGATGGTAGCGTTTGAATCTGAAGCTGGTTTTAAGGATACAACTTACTTCAGTTATACAGTTGACAATGCCGAAGACGGAACGCCATTTGGTCCGGATGCTTATGGATATGGCTGCTTCGATAATACCGACACGGACTGGGATATTGCGCCGGAATACGATTGGATTGAAATAGCGCCTGATCTTGATGGTGATGGTACAGATACTGAGATTAACGACATTGGTAATGAGCTCGATAAGAGCCTATTGGTTGATTTGCCCTTTACTTTCAGGTATTACGGCGAAGATTTCGATGAAATATCGATATGTTCGAATGGATGGTTTGCTTTCGGGGATGAAGCCAAGTTAGCTGATTTCCAGAACCGGCGAATTCCTCCGGCTTTAGGTCCACGCGCCCAAGTATGCGTATTCTGGGATGATCTTGTCAACTATCGTGAGAACCGTAACCGAATCGGTGGTATATACTATTGGTACGATGAGCAAAACCACCGTTTCATAATTGAATGGAGCCGGATGCGCAGGTATATCGGTCAGCTGGATGAACACCGCATGCGTCCGGGCAGCGTAAACACATTCCAGGCGATTTTATACGATCCGCAGGTATCTCAGACGTATACAGGCGATGGCGACATAGTATTACAATACCACACGGTACACAACGATCCTGACGTTGACCCGACTGAGTTCGATACGCCTTATGCCACGGTGGGCATTGTAAACCTGAACGGCACTGACGGGATGGAATATACCTACTGGAATGAATACCCCGACGGCGCCGCTGTTCTTGATGATGAGCGCGCTATTAAATTCACGACAGCGCTTATTATCGTAACCGGCGCTGTGCGAGGAACGGTAACCGATGTGGAAACTGGAGATCCTATCCCTAACGCAGAAATCCGCGGCAATCCTACATCATTTGGTATCGTGAATGAGAATGGAGAATTTCATTTCAATGTCCTTGTTGGAGATAGCTATTCTTTTACCGCCTGGGCTCCCGGTTACAACACACAGACCATTGAGGACGTTGACATAGTTAAAGATGAGACGGATACTCTGGAATTTTCGCTGACTCATCCTGAATTTGATTTTTCCGAGCAAGAGGTCGAGATGGAGCTTGCTCCTGATCATGCTACGGTGTCATCGGTTACAATCTCCAATAACGGCAACGGTCCGCTTCATTTCCGAAGTCTTTACGATTATGCTGGTGAGCAGGATGAGCGCTGGCAAAGGCTGCTCGATTTCAATGTTACTGATTCAACGGACGATGATCGAGTTCACGGTGTTGGTTTTTTAGACGATCATATCTGGGTAACCGGATCGAACGGGCGCATTAATCCCAATCGTTTCTATCATTTCAACCGAAACGGTCAATATGCAGGCAGGATTGATCAACCGACTGCATCGAGTTATGGTTTCCGTGGAACGGCTATCGTTGGGGATCTGATTTACGGAGGCGAGGGTAATTGGATTATCGGTGTGAACGCTGAGGGTGAGCCACAAGATAGCATTCCCGGCCCAATGCTGATACAGCGGGCTTTGGCGTATGATCTGGTAACGGAGACCTTCTGGGTAGCCAATGCGACCGATTCTATCTTCCAGATTGACAGGGACGGTCAGATACTCAGCCGCTTCGATAACGAGCTTAACATCCAGGGACTTGGGTTTTTGGCTGACGATCCGGATGGGTATCCGCTATACATTGTAAGCCAGAACAAGACCGATCCCGATCTACAGGTTCCGGAAGCTCTTGTAACGAAGTTGGATCCTCTTACAGGCGATTCGAAAACGGAAGCGGTATTAGAGGGTGAGCTTGAAGACCGTGTCGGCGGGATGGAGATCGTTTCCACGTTTGACCACCGCAAGTGGGTAATGCTGGCAGTATTGACCAGCCCGAACGGCGACCGGGTGTCTGTCTACGATATGGGACCGAATACAAACTGGGTTTCTTACTCGCCGATTATCGATACGGTAGCCGCGGGTGAAGACGTCGAAATAGAAGTGGTTTTCAACGCTGCCGGATTAGATGTGGACGTGTACGATCTTGTCATCCGTTTCTTCCACAATGCCGCCGGACTTGAAACTACACTTCCGATAGTATTAACCGTCGACCCAGACGCCCCGGTAGAGAGCGAAAACCGGTTACCATACCAGTTCACCCTGAACCAGAACTACCCCAACCCCTTCAATTCGATGACGTCAATAGCTTTCACATTACCGGAAGCTTCATTGACGAAACTCAGAGTATTCGATATAACAGGCAGACAGATCGCATCGCTCATTGAGGATAGAATTGAAGCCGGGTATCATACGATAGCGTTTGAAGCTGGGGCGCTGCCGAGTGGTATATATTTGGTTAAGTTGGAATCGGGGGGGGGTGAGGCGTTGATTAAGGTGGCTTTAATTAGGTAATGAATGAAATGGTTTAATGACGTTCTCAGTCGACGGATCAGATTGACAGATGAACGACAATGGCATATAGAGAACACACATCCTGAAATGGCAGGACAGATTGATAGAATAGAGAAAACCTTGCTTGAACCGGAGCGAATTGTCAGATCAATAACAGATTCAGACATTGAATTATTCTACCGATACTATGATATTACACCTGTTACGAATAAATATCTATGTGTTGTGGTAAAGACTGCAATAAGCGATTTATTTATAATAACAGCGTATTTCACAAATACAGCAAAAAGAGGAGAACTGCGATGGGAAAGGAAATAAAAGTTTGGTATGACAGCGAAGGGGATTACTTAGAAGTGATCTTTGATCGGAAGGCTGGTTTCTTCAGAGAGACAGAAAATGATGCTATAATGGAAAAAGTTGATAAAGAAGGGAATATTATAGGTTTTTCTATCTTAAAAGTGAGTGCTTTAAAAGAGCAGAAGCCTCTCTCCGTTAGCCTGCGAAGAAAAGCTAAATCATTTGACAGTGTGTTGCAGGAATGAGTCTATTTTCAATAATTGAATGTAGTAGCGTAGGCGTCCCCGCCTGCGAATGCTTATCGTAGTAAAAAAATCCGCAGGCATGGATGCCTACGCTACTACCTACGCCGCAAACCGTCGAATTTCAATCTCGACGCCTTTGCTGACAGCTTCATCAGCCATTGCCGTCACCTTATCTGCAATGTCATCGGACAGATAATACTCCCCGCAACAATCGCACACATCAGCCGGAACATCCTTGATAATGACAGTTGTTTCATCACGGTGGAGGGTTACATTAACCTTTCCCGGCTGAGTTTCACCAACTTTGCATAAGACGCATTTCATTATTTTCTCCTTTGCTTAAAATCATTATCCCATTTATCGGGATTCGGTTCATAGATTGTAACAATATAGCATGTTTTAGTTGAATAATCTATAGCTACGACAAGATGTAACGGTCTTTCTCCAATAGAGAACAGCAATAAGCAACTGGGGAAAGGACGGTCGTTCGGATACTCCATAATTACTTCACCAAAACGAACCGCTTCCCGGATGTCCTGTTTATTGATATGTCTTTCATACATTCTCTGAAATGCATGACCTGTGTAAATGATTTTGTTACAATCCATATAATCTTAGTAGTAACATAGGCGTCCCCACCTGCGAATGCTTGTTGTAGTTGAAAATATCCTCTGATTTCCCCTGCCTTAGCGAAGCAAAGTTACGTTATTTATAAATAGCTGTTTCAAACGCCACCCGCAACAATTCTGGCGCTGATGGTGTAAAATTCAGCTTTTCAAAGCCTATAACCTTTCCGTTCTTATCTTTCATCAAGATAACCTCATCGCCTGTTTCTACACAAATCACTTCGTCCCGCGGGTTACCAAACCAGACGGTTAATGTGTTTCCGGTGTGGTTATAAAATACTTTTACTTCTTCCATATTTGTTTACCATACTTTCTGGACTTCATCGGGAGTTGTAAGAGTTTTCTTTAAGTCATCGATTCATTTGCGCAAAGATGGGTGCTTGATTGTTGAAATGACCTCCCAATACTTATACGAAATCCGAACAGTGATACTAATTGGAATTGATACTGTAAAAGATGATCTTTATTATTACTACATTTAAGATTTACTAGATTGCGTTTGATACACTTACTGCATGGCAAGCGAAAAATATCTTATTTTGACGATAACCACCTTTTAACCATTCGGGATGTCTTGTTGCTACCTCTTTTACTTCGTGATATCGCGAAAGCAAATCTCCTTCAGGAAACATACCAGAGATTCTTGACATAGCTGTTCTCGATGGTAAACGCCACTTTGTAGGCTTCCAGGATGGTGTTCCTATTTGTTTGATATTTCCAATTACTTTATGTGCGATATTGCCGCAGGTTATAATATGCTCTGGTCTGATGATTGGCAAAAAATCAGCCCAAACCTCGATGGATTTTACAATCAAATCGGTTGACGGATTCTTATTATTTCCGTTTTTATCGATTTGAGACCAAAGTACTGCATTCGATACGGCAGTGTTTTCCGCTGAAGTATCAAATGCTGATTCTATTGCTAACTTCATTGAACAATCATCCCAAGGTTGAACGCCAATATCATCAGGATCAGAATCGCATAATCTACAGATCCTTCTGATTGAAGACGATTTTTTGAGGTCTTCAACATATTCTGAATTTGATAAGTTCTGAGCCTCTGCTAAAATCAGAATTCCATTCCATTCACCTTTTGGTAAATAGGGAATATAAGGTTCCTTGAAAACGGAATCAATGTTGTCCGTAAGAATGTGCTTCTTACAGATTTCGATCAGTTTACTATTATTCATTTTCAACCCAAGTTTATGTTTTGCCTATCACTACGGAAAAAGACTCCTTTTAAAATCTGATAATAGAAATGAGAGAGGTTTTATCTAACTAAAGTCATTATTAATGTTTTTGTAATGTTGGAGGTAGCAATTCTCGCGAAATAAACACCGGTTGGTAGGTCATTTACATTCCATGAGATAGAATACCGACCTTCTGCTATTTGACCATTGACAAGTTCAGCCACCTCTATTCCTGACATGTTTACGATTTTCAAAGAAATATATGAAGAAACTGGTATTTCAAAGTTAATTACAGTTCTGGCATTAAACGGGTTTGGATAAGCTTCAAGTAAATAGAACTTAGTTGGAATTGAATAATGAAGATCGTAATCTATTCCTGCAATTTCAGATAAGTTAAAAATCCTAATCCCAAAGGAACCATTAGCAATGTAGGCATAGTTATCCATGAATGTAATATCCCATGAAGTTCCTAATAACTCGAAAAAGCCAACTTCCCGAGGGTTATGAGGTTCAGAAATATTGATCACGTGAAGACCACCTGGCATATCTGTGAAGAAAACATAGTCGTAGAAGGCATAAACACACCAGACAGCTCCCTGAGTTTCAAAGAAACTTACTTCTTCAGGATTCTCAATATCCGAGACATTGATAATACGTAACCCACTATTGTTATCAGCGATGTAAGCATAATCACCCCAGACTGCAACATCTACCGCTAATCCAGGTGTATCACACGTTCCAATTAAGCGTGGAGAGGTGGGATCGCTAATATCTATCACCCTAAGACCTAGATGATAGTCTGCCAAATATGCATAATTATCAGATATAAAAACACTGCAACCACCACCAGGCGTGTCAAAATAACCAATTTCAGCAGGATTCTCCTTGTCAGTCATGTTGATCACACGAAGACCACCTAATATATCAGCAACATAAGCGTAATCTCCAGTTATAAAAACACCCCAAGCATTTCCTGTGTTGTAAAACCCGATTTCCATAGGATCTTCTGGATCGGATATATCGATTATTCTCAAACCACCTTCCTCATCTGCAATAAATGCATATTCGCCTTCTACAAAAACCTTGTGTGCATTATCCTGAGTATTACAGAATCCTACTTCAATTGGATTTTCTAAGTCTGATATATCTATCACGCGAAGACCGCTATCACCATCAGCAACATAGGCGAAGTTACCCGAAACATCAACACCATACGCCATATCAGGAGTATCAAAGCGCCCGACTTCACGAATTTCCTGAGCGCTTGTGTTTACGGACGACACTGTAAATATCACTAAAATCAATGTGAAGATAATTTTACTCATGGTAAACCTAAGTTAATTAGTATGGTGAATTCAATTTATGAATATTACTAAGTTGAATCTCACTCAGTAAAATCATATTCATCCTCTGAATTATGTTTCACTTACGAAATGTAAACCCGCTAAATCCTTCTGTCAAGTTCTTTCGTCATGGATTACAGCCGATTTACTCTTTTTCATCTACTTACTTTAAACGGGCGCAAGCATGGCTTGCGCACTCCATAAGTTAGAATGTAAGGAGTTATTGTTGTTATGTCAATTCATTCTTACATAATTTACAACAGATTAAGCGGATTAAGCAGATGGTTCAGGTTATACCCGTCAAGTGCGGTGACTTGACGGGCGTTATTACCCATCCCAACATCAAAAATTCAAAAGGAGTGACCGCATAAAGCAGCCACTCCTTTATCCACGACTCAGGAGGTGACCGGTCGTGAAGGTTCTCTTCAATGTTGTGATGTTGTAATGTTGTAATTTTTTATTAATCACAACATTACAACATCACAATATTACAACATTAATTTCTATTTCTTCAGCTCGAAAGTTACTGAACCATTTACAGTGCTGATGTCGTAACTTCCTGCGCCCGATCCGAGTGTGGAACTGAATGAACGGGCGTTTCTCTTCAGTTCGACTTCAGCAAAGCCTTTCAGTTTAATATTGCCGTTTACGGCGGCAATATTCAATTTTGCGTCCGGTATTCCTTTTAATTCAACATTGACCTTGCCGTTGATCGTTTCGAAGCTGATTGATTGGGGAGGCTCTAATGCGCTCTCACAATCAATACTGCCGTTGATGGTCTCGGCGTCGAGTTCCCCGGACACGTCATCGAAGTTTATACTGCCGTTGATAGTTTCAGCGTCGACGTCGCAGATCATATTGCTGCAATTGAGGCTGCCGTTGATAGTTTCGATGTTTGCACCGCCGTTAATATCCGTTACGTCAATTGAACCGTTAACGGTTTCAGCCTCGATCTTCATCCGATGGGGAACCTGTATTTTAAAGGAAACCGATACGCTGTAACCACGCTTGTCCTTAGTATCCGCTTCGATTTCAAGTTCTTTTCCCTTTTCATTGATTTTGATCTCAATCTCGCTCAGAAGTTCTTTGCAAATGTCCTCTTTCTTGCCTTTGACTTCCATTTTAGCGTCTATAGTTACCTGGTCGCCGTCGTATCCTGTTACCTCAATGGAGCCGTTTACGGTCTCAATTGAAACATCCTCAAATCCAGCGGCTTCCATTACTTTGTTATAACTATCCTCAATGGTTATCTTGGCGAGCGCAGGCAGCGCTGTCAGGGTTAAGAGAATGACTAATGACAATGACAGGATGAATATTGGGTTCCTGTTAATTATTTGCCTGGTAGTCATATCGTTTCTCCTTTTTCGATTTGTGTGGGTTCGGTGAACGCTTCCTTGTCTTCTTTATCCTTCTTCTGTTTCTTAAGAAGGAGATTTGCGCTTAAGATTCCACCACCGATCATTGCAAGGATAAGTCCAAATACCCAGACGCCTTCCTGATAGACGATACCACCGATTATTAAAGCGAGACCGATACCCATCAGAACAAAGGGCCAGGCGTAAGGATTCCTTATCTTTGGGGGAAGCATGGGGATGTCAGCCCCTTTTTCGATAGCCAGCATACGCTGTTCGTGCTCTAAAGTCTTCCGTTTTTCGGATGTCTTAATTATCCAGTAGACTATAAGAGCTGTTGCAGCAATCGCAATGATTGTTACAAAGAATGATCCGATTATCGCAACGTGCGGGATCAGTACTGCAAGATTTTCTAACATTGTAAATTCCTTTATTTTTTGTTGTTTTATTTATTAGACTTTGGTATGTTTCAAATTGTTACGTTGATTCATTGTTAAATTGTTGAATTGTTAAATTGTTAAATTCAATTTGACCGTACTGAAACTGTAGCGAGATAGAACAGTCCTATTGAAATACTGCAAGCTGATCTATGGCGCCGAAAACGTGCCTTTGGTATACCACTATATAGACTGCGAGTGTGAGCTGAATTGTTTTGAGTCTCATTACGCACGTCTGAAGTATCTGTGTTTTGACAATTTTGGTGATTCGTTTTCATTGTTTCATTCCTTTTAAAATTTTCAATTGTTATTGTTTGTATGTTTAGACCGATGGGATTGTGAAAATGTTACATTGTTACATTGATTCATTGTTATATTCTAATTTAACCGTGTTGAAACGGTAGCGAGATAGAATAATCCTTGAAATGAAATACTGTAAGTCGACCTATTACGACGAAAACGAGCCTTTGGCATACCTTTATATGGATTGCTCAAATTAGTGGAATTGTTCTGCTTCTCGTTACGCTTTCCTGAGGTTTCAGTATTTTGACAAGTTTGATGTTGCGTTCTCATTGTTTCATCTCCTTTTTCAATCTTCAATTGTTATTGTTTGTAAGTTTAGACCGATGGGGTTGTGAAAATGTTACATTGGTTTAATATCTTATTGGTGTATTGCTATATTGTTGTATTGTTGAAAAGCAATTTAACAATTTAACATTTTAACAATGAGACAATGAAACAATGAGACAATGAAACAATGAGACAATGAAACAATGAGACAATGAAACAATGAGACAATGAAACAATGAGACAATGAAACA
>JAVCDD010000099.1 GCA_030765125.1 Candidatus Hatepunaea meridiana | reverse complement strand
TTTTGTCATTCCCGCGAAGGCGGGAATCCAGGTAATCTATTGTTTCTCCTGGATTCCCGCCTTCGCGGGAATGACAAAAAGGGGTTAATATCCAGTAAAATGATGGTTTTCGGTCAGACACTACTTAAGGAAATAAATGAATAACGACGTTGCCTGGAACACAGTTGCTGCTTTTCTGACTTCGCTGGCGTTAGAGAAGGGATTAGCGGAGAACAGCCGGTTGGCGTATCGTCGGGATTTGGGTGATTTGATTGATTTCTGTAACAGAAGGGAACTTAAAGATTGGGATGACGTAACCACTGCTGACATAACCGCCTACTTAAATGAACTGTACGACCTCGGTATAGCTCCCGCTACGGTAAACAGGCGTCTATCCGCTTTTCGTGGTTTTTTCACCTTCCTGAATCGCGAGGGGATGTGCAAGAGCGATCCGGCTCGCGTTGTAACCGGACCGCGTAGCCGACGCAAGCTTCCTTCTGTCCTGACAATTCCACAGATAGAGACATTACTCGACCAGCCCGATTTAAGCGCACCTATAGGCATTCGGGATCACGCTATGATCGAAATGATGTACGGTTGTGGTCTGCGGGTCAGCGAACTGGTTGGACTGCCTTTGGATGCGCTCAGACTGAAGGGTGAAATACTGATGGTCAAAGGAAAGGGTGAGAAAACGCGCCTGGTACCGGTTGGTGGATATGCAAGGGAAGCGGTTGCGAAATATCTAAGTGAAGTAAGACCTGGTTTTGTTCGTGAAAGAAAATTAACGCAAGATGCCATCTTCCTCACCCAGAAACGCGGTACGCCTATGACAAGACAGGGTTTCTGGAAGATATTACAAGCTTACATTCGAACAGCTGATTTTAAAATCGAAGTGACGCCGCATACATTGCGTCATTCATTTGCGACGCATTTACTTGAGGGAGGAGCCGGACTACGCGAGGTGCAGGAACTACTTGGACACTCGTCGATTGAGACTACTATGATATACACTCATATTGATCGTTCGCATTTGTTGGAAGTTGTTCGAACGTTTCATCCGAGGGGGTGAAGGTTTTATTCTATTGATTGGAGTTGAATCACTCGGTAATGTCTCTAAAGGTTGTTAAGCGTGTCCATAACTGTCATTCCCTTTAGAAATAGTTTCGCTTCGCTCGCAAAACGAGTTTTTCTACGTGATTAACAATGAAACAATGAGACAATTCAACAATCAAACAATCAAAACCAACTAATTCTCCCACAAACAAAACTTAACCGCCCTATCAATTATATCCCATTCAGTGTCGGCATCCACCAATTCATTTCCGAAATTCGTATCATCCCGATCATTGTTCTCTTCAATTTCTGGTTGAAATCCTGCCAGGAATACTCTTCCTTGCCCGAACTGAAAGGCTATGGCTGCCGGTGTTCCGGTAGTAACGTAGTTATATATCACATCTATAGCCTCATTCCCTGAAAAGATGAACTGCGGACCGCCGTGGTAAAGCGTCTGATAATGTTCCAACCCGTTCCGTCCGATTTGGTGGAATGAATTGATTAACCGGATGGATGTGATTGTATATGCAGGTGGAGTGGCGATTATATCTACCGGAAAATCCGCAACACCGTTAAACAACCCCAATCCGGGCCAAAGACCTGTACTGCTGTCTGCAATTGCAGCTCCTCCTCCCAAACCAACGAAACCACCCCCGGATGAAATGTATGTCCTGACCTTCATTCGACCTACCGGACCCAGAGCATTTGTGATTTCCTTCGAGTCACCACCGGGGAATAGTATAAGCCAGAAATTAATTATCTTATCCGAAAGAATGTCTTCAACAGTGATAGTCTCTACACTGAAACCAGAGGACTCAAGCGCTGCCCTGACCGCCGTAACCGAAGCATCCCAACTACCGGCACGGGCATATATAGCAATATCGGCTATAATTGGATCATCCGAAGCCGGATCATCGCACCCAAAAAACAAAATCAGCGTACAAAACAGTATTACAGATAATCTAAAACGAAACATAACTCTAAAATTTAATTGTTATATTGTTATATTGTTGTATTACTGAATAACAATATAACAATACAGCAATATAACAATTAACAAGATACCAATTAAAAATCAAATGACCAAATCGGATTTGAATATTTTTGGTTTAAAAATAATCTGCGTAATCTGCGGATAAAAAAGGTAAAACCAATGATAATCCCAGAATGGTTTAATGACATTCACTTCGCTTTTTCCCGCCACAACGACGGTCAGATGTCGTTCAAGCGAGCTGAACCTGATATAGTAGTCAAAAACCGGATCAAATTCTTCAACGGTAACAACCTTAATCTCGATTCTGTCGTTGCCAGTGAGATAATTCATAACAAAAGAATCGCTTTAGTATCGCAAAATGATGTTGGTAGAGGCGCCAGAGAACGCAACTGGATTCCGGAGATTGATGGTTTGGTAACCTCAACAGTCGGATTACTGTTGTTGACTACACACGCCGACTGCGCTCCGATTGTAATATATCCCGACTTTGACACTTCTTTAAAAATATACACCGAGCGAGTGTTGTTTTTAAGGGATTTAGCATTTTGTATTTGACATCATTGTTGTGTATGCAATTATTTCTTATCTGTTATGTAAAATCTTAAATATCACTTGACAAAGAGATACT
>JAVCDD010000340.1 GCA_030765125.1 Candidatus Hatepunaea meridiana | reverse complement strand
TGAGCAGGCTACAATTCTGTGGCTTGCCCACGACAGGCTTGAGCCGGATGCGAGGAAACCCGCACGTCCGGTTCTTAGGGGGAGATGGTGCGGCGACGCACTGTCCCTACCCGACTAAATTGGCTTCAGGCTCTGGGCTTTGGGCTTTAGCAAGCCTGAAGTCCTGAGTCCTAACCATAATCTAAAGCCAAAAGCCTAAAGCCATGAAACAGCACGATAATTCAACGTGTGGCATACACACTGCCATGATTGTGCTGCTTTTGAAAACACTATTCTTTAAATGAGGTTCATAATGAACGATAATTCTTATCTGGATAGAATTCTCACCGAGGTGGAAGCCGCCCGGCAGGACTGGCAGGAGCTGTTCTCGGGCGAGTTCCGTATCCAGGAAGTCTTCGACCTGGTGGGATCGCTGGTGCGAGCGGCGGAAGCCGTTATTGCCTCGTCCCAATCCGGCGCCGAAAAGCACCGGCTAGTGCGGGAAGCCTTCGAACACTTCGACCACAAGTACCGGATAATAGACCGGATTGACGACCTGATCCCTCTCCCATTCTTCCTTGAGCCGTTCGATGGGCCGGTGATCCGGAAGGTCGTGGACTTCCTGATCGGTCAGGCAGTTGCCGTCTTCAACCAGACCATCTGGGCAAAGGCTGAAGCCGGCGCCTGATACAGACAGCATCCAACACCAACCAAGGCGGGGAGCTCATTCGGAGCTCTCCGCCTTTCTTCATCTTTCTGCAACCTCTTCGGGAATTTCCTTGACTTCCTCACCCGTATGATTAGATTGGTGTCACATCTAAGTAAAGATATATCAACAATCTAACACACGGAGAGTAAAATGAGCACAAGAAAAAAGCAGATCGGTGACCGCGTAATGATCACCGCAGGACAAAACAAGGACAAAGTCGGTATCATTGTTGACAAGGAACGACGGGGCTGGACGATCAAACTGGAGGATGCCACCCGAGTAACCGCATCCTTCCCCATGGTGGCGCTGATCGAGGCGACAACACAGGCGGAGCAGGCAGGCAGAGAGCAGCAACAGGAAACTGCTGAAGCCGAATCCCTCAACGCAGAGGTGGAAGCTTCCCATGAGGCGGATCCCACCACTCAGAGTGAAGCAGAGCCCACAACTGAAACACCGAAGGGCGGGGTGGACGTCGCAAAGATGACCGTCAAGCAGTTGCAGGCGCTAGCAAAACAACGTAGCATCGGCATCGCCCGTACCAAGCCCGACTTCCTCAGGATCATCAAGGAAAAGAATCCCGATGAGGATCTGGAACGCCTGAAGGGCAAGGTGCTCTTCGAACGGATCAGCGAGCTGCATATCTCGCGGTTAAGGACGAAGGCTGATCTGGTGCGGCTACTCCAAGCATAGTACACTTTGCATTCCGAGCGTAAAAGGCGACTGGAAACCCGGTCGCCTTTTCTAATGAATCCTTTGAATTGACTGAAATAGTTGCTGGTGAATGAGATTGGAGTGAGATGATAGAAAACTTTTTGTTTTTCACAGCAGAGGATGCAGAGTAATTTGAGATTCAGACTGTTTCAATAAGGACACATTAACAACCCATCCGGAACTTTACGCGCCTTGTCGGAAGAGATGTCGTAAGCGATAATATGAACATCTCTTTTCGTCTATCAATGATTCTTTGATTCTTTAACTCAAAACTCATAACTCAAAACTAAAAACTATTCTTAACTTACCAATGTATCAATAAGTAACCTTTGAACTTAACCGATTCATCTATAACTGATTTCGTTAGTTCACGCGCTTTGGTTTCGATGATCTGGTCGCGGGTTAATAACCTGTTCTTGTAATCCTCAGGCTTCGAAAATGCTTTGATCAGATGCGCTATCATCCGTTTTCGGGTTTTATCGGTCAGTTTTCCTTGTGAGATTTCCAATTCACGCCCACGGTTGGCTATGGCAGCGATCTCCCTGTCTACCATCGGCTGGCGAAATTGCTCGACGAAATCATACACCAATACCGGCGCACCACGGTCTGACCTGTGCAGGAAACCGAAAAACGGACTTAATCCCGCTTTATGCAGCGACATCTGTGCCCGTGCATAAAGAAACCCGTAACCATAGTTCAAACACATATTTATGACGTCCTTCGCATCCTGATGCTTCCGCCCCGGGAAATCATAGTCGCGTACAACCTCCCCAAAACAACGCCAGTAATGAACGGCAGCTTGAGCTTCACATCCTAACAAGAATGAACTGTCTGTCAGACGAGGGTGTCTGACAGCGGTTTCCAAACGCAATAAAACCTTACCAATCGTCTCAATGCCGGTGCGCAATTCGTCGGCAAGCCGTCCAGAACGCGATTTCAACCAATACTTGAGCAGCCGCTGTTGATTGGCAATCTTAGCGCGCAATATCACCGCCGCAAAGTTGTATCGCCGCTCTGATGTCATTTCCGCCTGAGTGGATATTAAATCCTGCTTGACGCGAAACTGAGGCACAATATAGGAATAAGGTCGTCCCGTTAAATCCATAAAAGCAACCTGGATTTTATGCTGCGATAGGAGCTGTATCACGTTCGACGAAAGCCCGATTCCTTTCGATGTAACGAAAATTTGCCTGATCTTCTTAACCGCAAAGGATTCCTTGATCTTGTCATCTTTCATCACCACGAGCCGCGACCGCCGTTTTCCCAGGTAGAGACCGGGCGTATCCAGTATGAGGTTCGCCTGCGTTTGAGCGACGCTGATCGCTTCACGTTTGCGGCGCCGCAGACGTTTAGCCGGATCGACGCTGTCGCTGGGTTCCTGCCGTTTGCTTTTGATTTTATCCTGCTTGATGTCCAACTGTCGACGCAGCCGATTCAACAATGATAAAACCATATTTCGTCTGGCTTCAGTACTCTCCCGGAACCCAGCTTCCACCTCGTCGAGCATCTGCGCCAGAACATCATCCCAAGCCTTATCCAACGCCCTGCCGTAATAATTCCCCCAGCGATTGATCCGGGTCGATACCGCTTCATAAACCTTCTCATATTCATCGGTCGAGCAATTTTGCAGTATTTCATTCAAATCATTTACCATCTTCGCGCGCTTTTTCGGTGGAATGCCGACCGATTGCGCTGACAGTGTCAAGCCGAGGAATTCTACCGAACCTCTCTTAAGATCTACCGGTTTCGGTTTATAATTGAATTTCAGCATCAAATTACGCCGCAGGTAATGAACGGCATTTTCACTTATGGAAATCAATTCTTTCCGGCTCTTTGCCATAAACAGAATGTCGTCGCAATAACGAATGTGAGTACTGTCTTTCGGAGTGCGGCAGCCATGCTGCCGCTCTAAGAAATGATCGAAGTCATTGAAATATATATTAGACAGCAGCGGTGATATTACGCCCCCTTGAGGTATGCCCCCGGATGGATCGCGCCAGGACAATCTATAACCGAAGCCGCCCATTGAAAGCCACATCCAGATAGTTTCGATGATCTGCCGTGGTAATGGCAGATTGCATAATTTGCTTATCAGAACACGCATTCTAATCGTATCGAAAAAGTTGTTAATATCGGCGGTTGCAGCCCATACCATCTTGTTCTGATGAATTTCATGCCGGATGCGCCTCACAGCCTTAATTGTGCCTTTTCCGGGACGAAAACCGTAACAACGGTTCGAAAATAGCGGTTCGCAGAGTGTTTGCATACCATCCACTACTCCACGCTGAGCCACTTTGTCCTTTAAAGTAGCAATACTGATCTTCCTGCCGGAGGGAAGACGGTGGTAGAGTAACGGGTCCGGCGTATAGCTTCCTTCGCGGATGCGTCTGGATAAGGTGCCGAACGAGCGGGTAAGTTTGTTTTCTGTTTTATCCGGTGAAGTGAAGTTCTGTTCGGCGATGGTGCGCCGTTTGATCTTACGCCAACTATCCGCAAGTCTTTGTTTATTTGGTAAAATATCTTCGAACGACAATCGGTATTGCCCTAATCCAAAAGCAGCGGGAGTTCCCAAGTGAACGAATCCGCCGAGGAACAATAGCGGCGCCAGGGAAATGATTTCGTTTTGATTGGCGGGATTAGATCCCGCCCCGCGTTTGATTCGAAAACTGCGGGATACTCCGTTGTCCAACGCTATAATGTTCCCCCGCTGCTGCCGCCGGTAAAAATCCAGCTCGGTTTCTTTTATATCCGGCAGCCATTGGAAGTGAACTCTTGCGTTCTCCAGCGCTGTTTGGGTTTCGGAATCGATAACGGGACCGAAATTGTGTGACCGCGATAAACCGTTGATCCTGGACACAAGGTTACGAATCAGCAGCAACGGCGTCAGCGTGGTTTCGTCAAGCATAACGTTTTTCCGATCTCGATCCGATATACGCAGAGGGGTGTGAGGCTGGATTGTCAATGAGTCGGCGTCGGCGAAGGAAGCGGTATTGAACAATCTGTCCAACTGATCCGGTTGGTGATCGAAGGGATACGATTCGAAATAAAGGTTTTCCAACCGGTTCAGTTTGATGAGACCCGCGCCTTTATTATAACCGCGCGCCGACCGGTATCCCAAGCCGCATTCTTCCATTTTTTCGAACGCCTTCAGGAAACCGTTCAGATAATCTACGCTATCGCCGAACAGTGTGAGGCTGAATGAAAACTCTTCGCCCGGTTTAAAGTCGGTAATCAGGGGGATATCGGACAGTGTGTATGGGCTGCGGACGCCTCCCTGACCGGCGCGAAAGACCGAGCAATAAGCGCATTCGGTACGACGTAAGCAGCACTCTGCCGCATTGCTCTCGCTGCCATGTTCGACGCTGCGCAAAGCCTTCCCAAGCATAGAGTGGAGCGTAAACCCGGGGTAATTGTTGAAGTGAATGCGTGACTTAGCCGTGAAGCTGACGCGGATGAGTTTCAGGCGGTAGGTGGATATATCGAGCATTTTTAACATGGATGTTCAGGATTAACAGGATGAATGAGTGGTAGGACAGACACTCCTGTCTGTCGATGTGTGCGAAAGCAAAGAAAAATTCACAACAGATTAAACGGATTTAACAGATTAAATATACGGTGAGTTCATCAGATACCATCTCGTTCCCACGCTCCAGCGTGGGAACGAACTTCTAACTTAAGTTTAATAAGGACATCCTTACGTACCTATCCGGAACTTGTCAGGAGTCCGGAATTTGATCGGGAGTTTCAGTTTCAATAAGGACATCCTTACATACCTATCCGGAACTAAAAGAGCATAATTTGTTCACAATAAAAAATAGATCTCGTTTCAATAAGGACATCCTTACACACTCATCCGGAACTCTCGATCTTTCAACGGCAAACGAATTCTATCCGGTAATGTTTCAATAAGGACATCCTTACACACCTATCCGGAACATCATAGCAAGAGATGTTAAATTTTATCCTGGAGTTTCAATAAGGACATCCTTACACGCCTATCCGGAACAAACCATCGAGCAGGTCGAAAAACTCTGGGACTCGCTGTTTCAATAAGGACATCCTTACACACCTATCCGGAACTCATGAAGGTGGTCGTAATGGAAGGATCGAAGTGTTTCAATAAGGACATCCTTACCCACCCATCCGGAACTTTGCTCTGGTACGGTAATGGCATAGGTAACTACCCGTTTCAATAAGGACATCCTTAAAGAAGGGCAAAATGACAAATTGTGAAGTGAAAAGCATCCAATTATTCAGCTCACCTTCTTACTTTCTCACTTTCTTACTTGCTTACTTTTTTAAGGACATCCTTACACACCTATCCGGAACAACTATAGAATCAGGCATTCCTGCATTCTCACCCCTCTGCCTTTAGAGCGCCTCAACACGATAATTGTAATATAGTAAGCTTTTTCGCCGTGTCAAGGATTTCTTCGAAAATGTTTTCGCATCTTCGATAAAACCGACATATTCGAATATAATGCTGTTTTCGGTATAAATCCGCTTAATCTGCCGTGAATTATCATCTCCGGCAGCGTAGACGTCTCTGCCTGCGGAGTTTCTGTTTTTAATCAATTTGACTTTGATACAATTATCTCCCAAATAGGTAATGTCTACCTAAAGTTCAATACTGGGTTTCAATAGGGACATCCTTACCCACCCATCCGGAACTTCAGAGATACTTGCTGCTCAATTAGCCCGTAAAGGTTTCAATAAGGATATCCTTACTCACCTATCCGGAAAGGAAGGCAAAGCGTCAAATCGTGAAGTGAAAAGCATCCGATTATTCAGCACACCTTCTTACTTTCTCACTTTCTCACTTTCTTACTTGCTCACTTTTTTAAGGACATCCTTACTCACCCATCCAGAACTTCGCTCAATGCCGTGTCAATACAGATGATCCGGCTTTTGTTTCAATAAGGACATCCTTACTCACCTATCCGGAACTCAAGTTTGGCGTCAATATCCATAATCGTAGGTGTTTCAATAAGGACATCCTTACTCTCCTATCCGGAACCCTATGAAGGTCATTCAGGATTCTCCTACACTCCCTCTGTCTCAATAAGGACATCCTTACTCACCTATCCGGAACTACAATATTCCGAAAGAGGAATTTGTGACTTGTAAGTTTTAGTTTCAATAAGGACATCCTTACTCACCTATCCGGAACTGCAACCGGTGATATGGTAACCATCTGGCACGAAAGGTTTCAATAAGGACATCCTTACTCACCTATCCGGAACAAGCAGCCCGTGAAAAATCATTTTCGGACTACGGATATTTTTGTTTCAATAAGGACATCCTTACATACCTATCCGAAACAGTATTCGACTTAATGGAGCCGACTGAGAATTATCTCGGTGTTGTCCTGGACTTTGTTTCAATAAGGACATCCTTACATACCTATCCGGAACAGCGAAAAATTTAAGGCTCTGAAAATTCAAATTTAATGTTTCAATAAGGACATCCTTACATACCTATCCGGAACTACTGATAACTCAATCTACAAACCTGACAAAGTTTTGTTTCAATAAGGACATCCTTACATACCTATCCGGAACAACATAAGGAGGTGCATTATGTGCCAAAAATTTTGTGTTTCAATAAGGACATCCTTACACATCTATCCGGAACAGTGAAGAAGCAGACACAGGCAAAGTAACAGAGAAAAGAGTTTCAATAAGGACATCCTTACACACCTATCCGGAACTTCTATGGTCATCCGACCTAGGATTTCTTCTGGGAGTTTCAATAAGGACATCCTTAACCACCTGTCAGGAACCCGAAACAGACAGCCGAGCTGGTTATTCCACTCACTGGTTTCAATAAGGACATCCTTACTAACCTATCCGGAACAACCTTGGCGTAACATTGCGTATCGCTGAATGTATTGCTGTTTCAATAAGGACATCCTTACATACCTATCAGGAACTCCTCTTATTGAGAACGTTCGTTTGTGGTCTGTGGTTTCAATAATGACATCCTTACATACCTATCCGGAACTTATTCTGTTTCATTATCTGCCGGTTGGCAATCCAGTTTCAATAAGGACATCCTTATACACCTATCCGGAACCACTGTAGAATCAGGCTTTCCCGCGTTTTCACGCCTCTGTTGGAGCGCCTTCCAACGCCATAAACTTAATATAATAAGCTTTTTCGCCGTGTCAAGGGTTTCTTCGAAAATGTTTTCGCATCTTTGAGAAAACCAACATATTCGAAAATACTGCTGTTTTTTGCTTAAATCCGCTTAATCTGCTGTGAATTATCATCTCCGGCAGCGTAGACGTCTTTGCGGAGTTTCTGTTTTTTTAATCAATTTGAGTTTGAGACAATTATCTCACAAATAGGTAATGTCTACCTAAAGTCCAATACTGGGTTTCAATAAGGACATCCTTACATACTATTACAGATTCTCTGGAGAAAAGCTAGAACGGACGTTTCAATAAGGACATCCTTACATACCTATCCGGAACTTCGTATTTGCTATTTTCAACAGCAACCGTGTCTTAGTGTTTCAATAAGGACATCCTTACATACCTTTCCGGAACATTGAAGATCTCACTGATGCTCACCTGTTAGCACTGTTTCAATAATGACATCCTTACATACCTATCCGGAACTTTATTACGAGGAAATAAAAAGACTTAAACATGGTTTCAATAAGGACATCCTTACATACCTGTCCGGAACATCTCAACTGGCTCGCAGAGGTCGAGAATAAGGTGTTTCAATAAGGACATCCTTACAAATCCATCCGGAACATAATCCCTGCAATTATTATCCAGCTTTGGAAGGCAGTTTCAATAAGGACATCCTTACATACCTATCCGGAACTGCCATTATAATGCTTAACCACGATGAAGAGTTATATAAGTTTCAATAAGGACGTCCTTACACACCCATCCGGAACCAGGCAGTCTGCCACAGGTTTCATGGCTGAAAAGCGTGACATTCGTTTCAATAAGGACACCCTTACACACCCATCCGGAACCAAAAACAAAACAAATTAATGCCCTCGCATGATTATGCAGTTTCAATAAGGACATCCTTACTCACCTATCCAGAACAGATGCAACAAATCTTACGTTATACACCACTACGTTTCAATAAGGACATCCTTTACACACCTATCCGGAACATCGCGGGAAAATTAGCGAACTATTAGAGGAACTCGCCGTGTTTCAATAAGGACATCCTTACACACCTATCCGGAACCGTGAAGGCGAACGGCTTGCCGTAAACCTCTATGTCGTTTCAATAAGGACATCCTTACACACCTATCCAGAACGAAAGTTCTGAACGTAGAATACTTGTTTTACCTGTTGTTTCAATAAGGACATCCTTACACACCTATCCGGAACTTCCGTCAGTTACCGCTCTAGCCAATAAACACTTTGTTTCAATAAGGACATCCTTACACACCTATCCGGAACTTTTGATGCTAAAATAAAAACGGATTCTAATTTATTTTTTCTTGGTTTCAATAAGGACATCCTTACACACCTATCCGGAACAGAAAGCAAAAGAGCTTTCCCTCACATGAATAGCATAAATTTGGTTTCAATAAGGACATCCTTACACACCTATCCGGAACTTTTGTATAAAGGTATTCCTGATACCATAATGAGCTTTGTTTCAATAAGGACATCCTTACTCACCTATCCAGAACATCTTAACGCGCGATCTTATCATCAATGCGGATGAAAAGTTTCTGGTTTCAATAAGGACATCCTTACTCACCTATCCGGAACCGTGTCAGATCACGGAGAAGTAATGCGTCTTTCAGTGATTTGTTTCAATAAGGACATCCTTACTCACCTATCCGGAACTCAACAGCTGATGCAGCGCTTCACACACACCCAAAGTTTCAATAAGGACATCCTTACACACCTATCCGGAATAATTTTCATGGTATGCCAATTGCCCTTGCTGCCTCATATGTATTTAAGTTTCAATAAGGACATCCTTACATACCTATCCGGAACTTGGATTATATTTTGGCTGCCAATACTTATTTTGTTTCAATAAGGACATCCTTACATACCTATCCGGAACTCAAGATTTTGAACCCGGTTATTATTTGATCAATCTATTTCCGTTTCAATAAGGACATCCTTATTGGAAGGCAAAGCGTCAAATTGTGAAGTGTAAAGCATCCGATTATTCAGCTCACCTTCTTGCTTTCTCACTTGCTCACTTTCTTACTTGCTTACTTCTTGATGGACATCCTTACCCACCTATCCGGAACTGTCATGAGCAATCCCTCGAACAATTCATAGTGACAATTTTCCTGATCCGGCTGAGTTTCAATAAGGACATCCTTACACACCTATCCGGAACGATATGGAGTTTATACAGTGGGTTTATGACCTGTAGTTTCAATAAGGACATCCTTACACACCTATCCGGAACGATATGGAGTTTATACAGTGGGTTTATGACCTGTAGTTTCAATAAGGACATCCTTACACACCTATCCGGAACTCCCGGTATTTTATCTGGAAAAACGTGGTTCATTCAAGTTTCAATAAGGACATCCTTACATACCTATCCGGAACCTTGAATACTATCGCAAGTGGGATAATGCCTTTAGTTTCAATAAGGACATCCTTACAAACCCATCCGGAACTTCTGGATTTCTGTCTGATAAAATACCTATTCACTGTTTCAATAAGGACTTCCTTACCCACCTATCCGGAACATCTTGGGAGATTGGGAACTTGCAAGATATCTTTGTTTCAATAAGGATATCCTTACCCACTCATCCGGAACAATTTGAAAAAAGATTTGAGCCGAATTTACACCATGAAGCAAAGTTTCAATAAGGACATCCTTACACACCCATCCGGAACTTGGTGCTATAGCAGCATTTCTTCCAGCGGATGAGCAAATTCCTCATGGTTTCAATAAGGACATCCTTAATCACCTATCCGGAACTTAAAGTATGCCAACATGGCAGCTCGAGCGGAAGTAGTGTTTCAATAAGGACACCCTTACTCACATATCTGGAACATCCCGAATTCCACTGCGAATCCCGCGCCTTCTGGCTGTTTCAATAAGGATATCCTTACTCACCTGTCTAGAACTCGTAAAACAACTCGGCGTCATCCTTGAGAACATCGTGTTTCAATAAGGACATCCTTACATACCTATCCGGAACATCCAGTAGAAAACTTTAATGCTCCCAACGGCATCGAGTTTCAATAAGGACATCCTTACACACCTATCCGGAACCACTATAGAATCAGGCATTCCTGCATTCTCATCCCTCTGCCTTGAGAGTGCCTCAACACGATAATTGTAATATAATAAGCTTTTTCGCCGTATCAAGGGTTTCTTCGAAAATGTTTTCGCATCTTTGAGAAAACCGACATATTCGAATATAATGCTATTTTCAATTAAGGACATCCTTACACACCTATCCGGAACTCACGAGACGCGGTATAGTAGCATTTTCTGACTTAGCGTTTCAATAAGGACATCCTTACACACCTATCCGGAACTTAGCTATTTACTTATCGACTCTTTTTGGGCTTTGGAGCGTAAACACCGTTTCAATAAGGATATCCTTACACACCTATCCGGAACTTTGGACGAAATAGCTCGCTGGCGTAAACCTCAAATGGTGTTTGTGTTTCAATAAGGACATCCTTACAAACCCATCCGGAACGTCAGAGCTACTCGGCAAAGTAATCGACTGGCTGTTTCAATAAGGACATCCTTACACACCTATCCAGAACAGCAAAGAAAATCTTAAATAAATTCATCAACCGAGTTTCAATAAGGACATCCTTACATACCTATCCGGAACAAAAAATGAGTTACCGGAACAAATCATCAACAGCGTTTCAATAAGGACATCCTTACACACCTATCCGGAACTTCTATGTTGGCGTGCCAGGATACAGGTGGGTTTTGTTTCAATAAGGACATCCTTACACACCTATCCGGAACGGCGAAAACCGAAACGGTAATGGCATAGAAATTACCGTAGAAATTAATGTTTCAATAAGGACATCCTTACATACCTATCCAGAACTTTCACTGGTTTTGATAATGGCAAATCCGGTAGAGTTTCAATAAGGACATCCTTACACACCTATCCGGATCGGCTTTTCACAGATTCACACAGGGAGACTATTTGGTTTCAATAAGGACATCCTTACACACCCATCCGGAACTACCTGATTCAAGATATTACACATATACACCGTGTGGGCAGTTTCAATAAGGACATCCTTACACACCCATCTGGAACACAAAATCTGGGAGTAAAGTCAGGTACTTTCTTGTTTCAATAAGGACATCCTTACACACCTATCCGGAACTCCCGGTCTGAGATGTTAACAAGGTTCTCAAATCTGTTTCAATAAGGACATCCTTACAAACCCATCCAGAACTTAACATCTTCTATGTTCGCGATATCAATAATGTGCTGTTTCAATAAGGACATCCTTACCCACCCATCCGGAACAAGCTAAATCAATCATCATTCTCGTGACAAGCTTACTGCTTGTGTTTCAATAAGGACATCCTTAACAACCCATCCGGAACCAAAGCATAGGCCAACTTAATATTTAAGAGTATTAAAGTTTCAATAAGGACATCCTTACACACCTATCCGGAACAGCAAAGCTTGGTATGGATTCACGGACGCACTTGGTTTCAATAAGTACATCCTTACTCACCTGTTCGGAACTATCAACTGAACTAAATCTGAAAGGGGTTTAATAGTTTCAATAAGGACATCCTTACCCACCCATCCGGAACAATGGCTACTGATTCTCCTGACGGCAAGGAAGGCAGTTTCAATAAGGACTTCCTTAACAACCTATCCGGAACAGCAAGAACTCCATCTGAAATTGCTGGAGTTTATGGGAGTTTCAATCAGGAAATCCTTACTCACGTATCCAGAACCTTCGAAAAAGCAGATACTACACTGAAAGAATTGCCCGTTTTCAATAAGAACATTTAAAAGTAGGGCAAAGCGTCAAATTGTGAAGTGAAAAGCATCCGATTATTCAGCTCACCTTCTTACTTTCTCACTTGCTCACTTTCTTACTTGCTTACTTTTTTTAAGGACATCCTTAAATACTTATCCGGAACAGACTGGAGATACATCTCTGTTGACTTGTCAGATGTTTCAATAAGGACATCCTTACTCACCTATCCGGAACTATACTGTTGCCTGCACTAACACTGGTATTAGCTATGTTTCAATAAGGACATCCTTACACACCCATCCGGAACGAAGACGACCTACGTTTTAGAGGTCCACTCACCGTTTCAATAAGGACATCCTTACACACATATCCAGAACTCGTGGTATCTGAAGACGTTCACAGAAGACTCTGTGTTTCAATAAGGACATCCTTACATACCCATCCGGAACTGACCTTCAGGAGAAGTATGGGCTGAGGTTTGAAGTTTCAATAAGGACATCCTTACACACCCATCCGGAACTTTGGCTCACATTATTGATTTACATTATATCTTCGTTTCAATAAGGACATCCTTACTTACCTATCTGGAACTCCAAGACGACAGCGAGGTTCAGATCGAAGCGCAGTTTCAATAAGGACATCCTTACCAATCCATCCGGAACCACTGTAGAATCAGGCATTCCTGCGTTTCCACGCCTCTGTATGGAACACCCTCAATCTCTATAACCTAAATATAGCAAGCCTTTTCGCCGTGTCAAGGGTTTCTTCGAAAATGTTTTCTCATCTTCGAGAAAACCGATATATTCGAATATAAGGCTGTTTTCGGCTTAAATCCGCTTAATCTGCGGTGAATTATCATCTCCGGCAGCGTAGGCGTCTCTGCGGAGTTTCTGTTTTATCGGTTATGCCTTTAGCTCAGCCGGAGTAGCGCAGCTTGCAGCGCGCTCGCAGGCAAACACGCATGCATCACCGTGCAAGAACGCAGCAAGCTGCGCTACTCCGGTGTTATTAAGTTTATACATTGCTGAGCTAAAGGCATAACCGATCTGTTTTTTATCAATTTGACTTTGAGACAATTATCTCTTAAAAATGTGATATTTAGAATTGCAGGTATAGACACGAGTTAGCCCGAAAACCAGAAAAACCAGAAAATATTTGGAGTCTGTTTATCTGGAGGTTATGTTAAGTGCGAAGTTGACACTACGATAAATCATTGACATCGATGCCCGATTGACTTATCTTAAGGTTAGAGAAGAAACCTTCATAGAGAGGATAAGAACGCCAATGGAAACCCGGATAGTGAAGTTTCCCCCAGTACCGGATAGAATATTCCAGTGTAATTTGCATTCATCACAGGAGACGCATTAATGCCCACATCCGACAGATGCATCAAAGCTATAATTCCGGATAAGTTCCACACCTTTTTAATTCTTCCGTTCCTGTTTAAGGGAGAGAACAGCAAGCTCACTTCAGTAAAACTGGCAGAGCATTATAATAAATACAACCGGTGGGAATCAGAGGAGTTTGAAGTCAACGATGGTTTGCGCTACAATGAATTTCTCTATTTTTACCCTTATGTCCGGAAAATTCTGTATAGCAAGAAGAACAATAAAACGAGCAGTATGCAGTTCCTTCGCTGGAAGAAAGGAGAAAAAGACCAATGGAAACTACGCGTAGTCGGTAATGAGTACGACCATACGATGGACATCATTGATGCTTTCCTACATCTATACGATATGGGTGTGGGAGTGTTTGTATTGGAAATTGCAGAAGAAAATCTAACGAAAGACATCCGGAATTACATAACCTTCCTTGATCTGGCGCGACGGATATATGTTCCGTTTATCAATCCAAAGTATAAATTCAAAGACGAAGATCCGGAACACTACCCATTTGATGCTATTACGGGAAAACAATGTCCAAAGAAAATCATAATACTGAAAAACAAAGAGGAGGTTTGTACACAGAACTTTGAATGCAAAGTATCACAACCAAATTCCCCCGAATTATTAAGCAATGTAGTTAAACACTTTTTAGATATTTATAACGATGAATTCACTTTCACTTTTAACCCTTCCCCGGGAGGAATGAAAAGCAACAGCTACCAAACCTTCGTCGACGACCGGATGTTTGTCCATACTTATTTCAGCATCGACAAATCCAAATTCCCTTCAAATAACGGATATTTCCTTCACAATTTGAGTGAGTACTTCAATATCAATCCTTCACACACCGAGTTGAATAAATACTGGAGCACGGACATCTGGTATAGGATGATCTTTATTGATTCAGGAGAAAAGAGTTGTCAAAATGACATCATGCAAAAGAAGATAATTGACGATTCTACCTATACTCGCTGGACGAAATTTAAAACTTTCTACGGCTATTCCCGCTTCAGCTCAATGATGATGACGGATTCCGGAGTTCCGGACTATCTATACAACCACTTCCAGACTATGTATTACCAAATTGCGATGGTGTTGTTTTTCTATCGGGGTGTGTTGTTGAATTTCTCCATGAGAAGCTCCGATATCAGTCATCTGCTTGCTGTTGACGGCAAAGAACGGAAGAAAGGTATCGAACAAGCGCGGGAGTTGCATTCGGATTTCCTTGCATTCAGGAATCGTTGCTGGTTCCGTGAAATTACTGCACAAGACCAAGGTATCGAGATATTCAATCTGTGGAACCGGAAACTGGACAACGTGGAATTGATGAAAGACATCGAAAGCGAAATTGAAGGGTTGTACAGGTTTGTGAATTATGAACAGGAACAGCGAGAGAATGATCAATTAAGAAATATCTCTATTCTCGGTGCAATTCTTTTGCCTATAACGGTAACAACCGGTTTCTTTGGAATGAATCTGATTAATAGCTTCAAGGGTGCATGGTGGTTATTTTCGGTTTTAACTTTAATATTTATTGTTATTTCGGTAACATTGATTACTTGTAAAAAAGGCGAATCATTAAAGAATTACCAAGATCGAATCGAGAAATTCTTTAAGGACAAAATTGAGTAACACAACACTTTACACATTCCTTCTTGGCGGCTATGATGCAGAGATGTGCACCATCCGCGAAATGCTTGTGGAACATAACCTTCCCTTCATCGAAAAGAAACTGTCATGGGGAGCGAAAGTTAGTGACTATGCAGATGAAATCAGCAAGTGTTCGGATAGGATTATTGTTTCGATTGAATTAATAGAGGACATATCATTGCCGGTCGGCGCTATCGTCATTGATCACCACAACGACAAAGCCGGCAAGGATAAACCGACATCCATCGAGCAAATAGCCAGCTTATTAGGCATCCGGTTAAATCGCCGGCAGACGCTGATCGCTGCCAATGACCGGGCGTACATTCCCGGGCTGATATCCGCTGGAGCAACCCATCAAGAGATTGACGACGTCCGCAGCTATGACCGCTGTTGCCAGGGCGTCAACGAAGCTGAGGAGAAACAGGCGCAGCAGTTATGCGATAACTTTCAAACCGAAGGTAAGCTGGATATACTGGATATTCCTTTCAAGCGTACATCACCCGTCGTTGACCGATTGCACGGCAGGTTCACCAATCTGCTGATTACTACTCCAGAAACAATCAATCTCTTCGGTGAGGGCAGGAGCATTCTGAAACTTGCTGCCGAGTTCAAGGACGGCTGGTATGGCGGGAATCTGCCGGATAGAGGGTTCTGGGGTATGGTTATTAAACCAACAACCGACATTAACTACATTAAAAACTTTGTGAGGAAATTGTTATGATTTCTAAAAATATTGAGTTTACGGTTAGGACGCCGTTGTTTTTAGGAGGAGTAAGTCACATAGATTACAAACAACACATAAACCCCAGGACGAATAGACAAGAAGAATACGAGATAAAAACTCAAGAGGCGTTGTTAAGTGGGACAGCTTTTCGTGGTTTACTGCGCTGGTGGCTTCGGTGTTGGTATGGATATACGGATAATATGATTAAAGTCAAAGATGAAAAAGGTAAAAACAAACCAATTAATGAATTGGCGCTCAAAGAAGCTCATCTATTTGGTTCGTCAGAATCATTTGAATCAAGCATAGAAACCCATAGTTTTAAGTTATTAATAAATCCTTCACCCTCTCTACAAGCCGAAGAACTACCAATTTGGCAAAATCAAATTCAAGTCTCCAAACGGTATGGTTTTTATTACGTTTCGGATCGTCATCGTCGAGATGGAAGAAGAGAGCAATACTATAACGGCTTAAAATACTTTAGTTTATATCTATTCAACAGAGCTAATCGAAATCCACAAAGAAGTGACAGTAGAAATAGTATCTCCCAACGTGCTTATTTCGATCCGGATTCAAACTTTCAGTTATCAGTTAAGATCATCGCAGATACGGAAAAAACCCTACAAAAGGTAATTGCTGTGATGTGGTTGGCATTTCAGTTCGGGGGCATCGGCGCACGATCGCGGAGGTGTTTTGGTAATCTGGAATTTATGAAAGATGATAACAATAAATATTATGAGATAAAACGCAAGATAAATGGCGCAGAAATCAAATTCAAATGTAAAAATACATTCGATAACCAAGATGATTACAAAAAAACGTTGAAGTACAACTTCAAAGTCTTGAACGACTTGTTTCACCCCTTAAAAAATCCTAACAATAAAGCGCCCTATCTGAAAAGCGGCAGTCTATATCTAAGTCCACCAATCAGACCGGATGGTTGGGCAGAAGCGATTAGTTTTGCCGGAGCGACGATGCAATTCTTTAGAGCTAAAAGCGACCCGGATTATAATGAGCTAAGGGATATCTGCAATGTCAATAGAGATGAAGATGTGTTTTGTGAAAGAGCCATATTTGGATTGCCTCTTCAGTATCGTTTTTCGGATGCTCCGAATGTAAGAATTGATAATTATCATGATAGTAAACCTACTCGTTTAGCGAGCCCGGTACTTGTTTCCATCACAAAGATCGGTAATAAATATCGCGCTCAATATTTAATATGTGATTTTGATTATAGTACTTTAAAGCTCAAGGCAAATGATACAAATATTTATACTGATGATAATGGAATTAGTGATTTCAAAGAATATCTTAATGATCCAAAGTCTTTTATCAACGACTTAGCAATAGAAGATCCGGACACTTTAGACTTTGATTTATTCAAATATCAACCTCATAAAATGAAGGACTTCTTCGAATGACCTACCAAACCATCTTCGAAATAGGTCCCATTGCCCATTACGTTGAGAATTCGCGTAAGACAAAGGACCTTTGGGGTGCATCATTCCTGTTCTCCTATTTAATGGGAGTCCTATGCGCGGAAATAAAGAAGCAGAACGGTAAAATAGAACGTCCGTATCTCGATGATAATCCACTGTTTCAATGGATTATCAACCCACAGTCATCTTCGGATATATATGCCGGAAGCATCCCCGATCAGGTTTGTTGTGTTTATGAGGATGACGGGCTTCCGAAAAAAGTTCAAAAGAGGTTTTATGCAGTTCTTGATCAGCTTTATAATGACTGTTGGCAAGCAGTAAAAGACAACTATTTTTATAAAGCTTGTTACCATGATAAAGACAAAAAAGAAGCTTATCAACAACTTCGACAGTATTTCCGCCTGTTCTATGTTACGAAAAAATCGGATGAAACCGGCAAATGGGATGACTTGATGAAGGCGATCAACAGTAGAGGACAGATATACAGTTTCGATGATTTCAATGACGACCTGAATAGCGTAAAGAGTAAAGATGGAAAATGCTCGCTAATGGCGGATTTCAAACGTCTGCATACTATTGGTAAGTCTCGCCGAGGTGGAAAAGATGAACAGTTGTCCGCAATGGCGGTAATCAAGCGGGGACTTCTGGATCATTTTGATAATGTAGTTTCTACAGATCGTTTCGCTTCAACAACGTCCATTGCAGCAACAGTCGTCAAACAGATTCTCAAAGAGCCCAGTATTAATGTGCGCATGGCAATTAAAGAGTTTATTGAAAAGTTCTTTGAAGAGAACCAAATTGACGAGGAGTTCAGTGAGAATGATATTCGAAAACTTCGAAACCTTAAAGGAAAACGCGAGGTAATAGATCACCTTCCTTATGAATTCTACTTCACCGATCATCCGATCAGCCGCGATTTTCGTAAAGCTATTAAGAATGAAGCAGACACGTATCTTAAACAAAATCCGGGTAAAAAGGTATGGATTGACAGCGGCTTCTATGCCATCGTCAGTTTGGACGGCGATAACACCGGTGAATTATTTAAATTAATCAAAGATGATCCGGTGAAAACGACAGAGCTATCCCGCGCCATCGCCAACTATTCCAACCAAGCCGGCAAGATATTGCGAGGCAAAGGGCAGTTGATATACTCCGGTGGGGAAGACACCCAATTTATAGCGCATCCTGTTTTTCTGCTGGAACTGCTCGAAGAGTTTGAGCGCGCATTCAGCGCCGAATTGGGTACGGTTATTAACGACAAGGAACATCCTTTATCCATATCTGCTGGTGTATATATCTGCAACCATAAGTATCCGTTGAAGTTAGCCGTTAGAGGAGCTATTGATCTGTTGGATGATGAAGCGAAAAAGATCGATGGTAAAGGAAGCGTGGTTATTAAACTTGTCAAAGGTTCCGGTGATGCTGTTTGCTGCTGGTTTAAGCTGCGCGATTGCACCGGAAAATATGATCTAATGGCTTTCAAAGAGTTAATTGATGAATACGAGAAAAAGTCCATCCCTCGCGGTTTCCTGTACAAGCTGGAAAATGACAGGGAAGTGATGCCACACGTATTACTTGATCAAGACGAGTTTCTCAAATATGTCGAGGACATTCTGTCCCGCACCCGTGATAGAGACGTGAAACTTGACCCTCACATGGAAACCCTCATTAAGCTCTCCTGTAATAAAACAGACGAAACGTTAGAATATAATGATTTAATAAATAGACTATATTTCGCGCGCTTTTTAACCGGAGGTCAATAAAATGGCTTATGAAGATTATCTTGTTAAACCGTTTGATGTGTTGTTTTTTAGAGACAACAAAGCCTTCAACTTCGGTGAATGGTTCACGGAAGGAATATTTCCACCGCTGGCATCGACGTTTCAAGGATTGATTAGGACGACTATTCTGGTACAGAATAATAAAATCGGACCAGATGGCAAGCTAATAGATGTAAAAGAGGCTGAAGATTTGGTCGGCAACGATATAAATTTTCCATTAGATATATTAGGTCCATTTATTCATAATGGGAAAAAATTGTTCATCCCCACTCCAAAAGATACGGTTGTAATACAGGATGGCGACTCTAAAGAAATCAAAGAATATCGGCAACTCCGATTATCTAAGAAAAAAAACCTGATTTCATCAGACTTGGAGCTTTTTCTTCATTACTCAATAGATAACCCTAAAACCAAACATTTATTTTGGAGCACACCGAACATACCCATCGAGTTGTTTAATAAATACCGACAAAGCGGGATATTGAATCAGAGCGAAGTTGAAGAATGCGAACAGCCATATAGCGCCGAAGATCATATTGGTATTGAACTTGAATACAAATCAGGTAAGGAACGATTTAAGAAAACCAAAGAAGGTCAGTTCTATATGACTAAATATCATCGGTTTAAGAATGGCGGTGGGTTGTATTTTGCTATAAAAAACAAAAATTCAACTATTGAAAAGTTTGAATTAAACGGAAAGTATGGAAAATTAGGCTCGGAAGGACGCGGTGTATCCATTGAATCGGTAAAAACAGGCATTAACCTTAAACAGGATGATTCTTTTTATACAGGCATTGCCCAAAAGCGCAAATTCAAGATCATCCTGTTGACTCCCGGTATCTTCCCAAATGGCTGGCTACCGATTGAGCCTGACGATAAAATCTCTTTTCACCTGATTTACGCCATTACCGATTCACCCATGAAAATCAGCGGGTATAGTCAGTTAAAGCAGAAGGATGCAAAAATTGGCAATGACGTGGGATTCGGAAAGGAAAAAACACGCGGATACGGTGTCAAACCGCAGGTTAAAGCCGTTCCGGCAGGAGCGGTGTATTACTTTGAAGTTGATAATTCACTGAGTGAAGAAACCATAGCCGCATGGCTGAAATCCATTGACGGCAGTAAAATAGACAATGACCAATATTCCCGTATGGGTTACAACCATATAGCAGTTGGGAAAATCATTTAGAAAACATCGGAGTACGCAAGCCTCGCTTGCGCGATGGCAGCGTAGCTGCCGTAATTCAAACAGGAGGTATTATGAACGGATTTGCATTTCTGGCATACACATACAGCCCGCTGCACGCGGGCGTAGGGCAAACTATAGGGATGGTTGATCTACCCATTGAGCGTGAAAAACATACTAATTATCCATGCGTTTATGCAACCGGATTAAAAGGGGCATTGCGGGCACATTGTAAGCAAAAACGCGGCTGGAGTGAAGAAGAGGTGAAGAAAATCTTCGGTGATGAAGACGCCTCCGCAGGCGCAGGTGGCGCGATCTTTACCGATCTTAAAATCCTGCTGTTTCCGGTGCGTGCCAGCGAAGGGACGTTTAAGTGGGTTACATGTGAAATGGTGTTAGAACGGTTCAAGCGGGATTTAAAAATAGCTTACGGTCAAGAATGCACACTACCTAATATTAGATATCTCAAGAACATAGAAATAATGCAAAATCCTGAAAATTTGAATCCATCCAATCATCTTCTTTTAGAAGACTTTATTTTTGAGAAGAATAATGAGGCGATCAATAGGGAAAAGTACTTTCTAATTCCCGAAATTACTTTGGAACGTGTGTATCGCATCAATGATGACATTTTCGATTATCTCGTCAACCATGCCACCCAGATCATCGCTCACAATATCCTTAATGAAAAGAAGATCAGTAAAAACCTGTGGTACGAAGAGACTCTACCCACGGATACTATTATGTATTCGTTTGTCAAGCCATCAATTGCCTCAAACGAGGAGCAATTGAAGGGCTTTGATAACAAACTCAACGGCGAGATCGTCCAGATCGGCGGAGGTGAGACTGTCGGGCATGGGATTACTAAACTGTATCTTTTAAAAAACCATGATAAAACGAGATAAGGAGAGTGATGATGCAGATTCAGAAAAATGAAATCCAGGTAGCCAAAGCTGCAAGAGATGCGCTAGAACGTATCTCCCCAGATGCGCCATTGGAAGAGGAAATCTTACATTACTTAAACGGCTTGCCATCACGCATTTCACAAAATGGCTTGATTCAGGCAATGGCTGCTCTGAAAGAGAAGTATTCCAAAATATATTCCCAGTTTCAACACTATTTAACGCCTGATCAGCCGGAATTATTGAATTACCTGATTGATACCTTACATGAGGTCAGATATTACGTCTTCATGCAGAAGCGCGCTATTGAATTTGCCGGGTGGCTAAAGCAGTTGGCTAATGCGCTAAAGAAGAAAAGTCCACCTGATAAAGAAGACAAACAAACGAACTGAGGAGAAAATGCACCATAAAGGAGTATCTCTGGAGAGAAGTCTATTGAGCGCCTTCAAAGACAACACTCCCAACGTTGGGTTGTTCTTTTTCAAATTTGTCCCAAAAGTGAGCAAGGATGAAGGAGCAAGAGAAGGTGCTAAAGAACAATATTTACGTCAGTTCATTAATGAAAGGAGTAATCCAAATACTCAATATATCCGGCATCGTATGCGTATACTTGAGAAATATTCGGATTTTACGGTCGAAATGCACAACACGACCCGATTTCTCTGCGGTGTAGGATACGCGGGAATACTGGATTGGGGCTTAAGTTTCGACTGGACGACCGGACTGCCATATCTGCCGGGAAGTTCGTTCAAGGGAGTATTATTGTCGTTTCTTGAGTTTTGTGCTGGAAAGCGTAATGGCGACGAATTTAAAGATTCCCCGACTCCGGTAGAGAAATGGACAGATTGGATGGAGTCGAAAATCGAGTACGAAGAAGATGGAAGTGTGAAAATAGACTGGTGGACAAAGGATGAGATCGTCAGAGTCTTCGGTTATCAATCCAATGGCAATGATTCCGCTGGCTCTGAAGGGATAGGGCAGGCAGCATTCCTGGATGTGTATCCGGTCGAATTCAACGGTTTTGACATTGACGTAATCACGCCGCATTTTACGAAATACTATGAAAACTCTATGAAATATCCTGCAAATCCTATGAAATACCCTCCAGCAGATGTTTATTCACCAGTACCGACTTTTTTTCTGGCGATCAAACCCGGTTCCAATTATCGGTTCTGTATCAAGATACTGAATAGTAATGGCGTCGATCCGGACAAGATCAAGCGTCTGATAATAGAAACCGGCAACAACTACGGCTTCGGCGCTAAAACATCCAGCGGATACGGGTTTTTTGGTAGAATAAAGGATGATGAATGAAGGTTTCTTTTTTTATCCTGTTTATCCAGGAAAGCTCGCTAGGTTTGTGACGGCAGCTTTCTGTGTTTCTCCATGTATCTTTTAGCTGATGTCTGAGTAGCAAGTTTTCTAATACTAATTGCTGGCGGGAGCAAAAATAATTGCTAACCGTTTTTGAAAGAATTCTAAGTGATTTTATCATAGTTTAAAGATAATGGTGAAACCATTAAAATCCTATACCAACTGTGCGGATGGGAAAAAGATCAGGGACAGGTGCTTGTTGAAGCAAAGGAATCGTCACAGGCAGAAACCTCTTCCCCTCCGACGGAAAGCTTGCAACAGGAATCCACCGAAGAGCAAACGCCTGGTGAATCCATTTCTGAGTTCTTAGAACAGGAACAATCCTCAGATTCGGATGGCGAAGAGAGTGAATCTCAACAGATCGATGAGACAACCACTCAGACCGAAGCGGAAGCCACTCCCCTTCCGGTAGAAAGCTTACAACCGGAATCCACCGAAGAGCAAACGCCTGGTGAATCCACTTCTGAAACCGCAGAACTGGAACAAGCCTCAGATCCGGATGGCGAAGAAAGTGAATCTCAACAGGTTGATGAGACAACCACTCAGACCGCGGAAGGAACTGATGGTGAGGATACCGACCTTTCCAAGATGACCGTTAAGCAGCTTAAGGTACTGATAAAGCAACGTGGCATCGGCATCGCCCGCACCAAGTCCGACTTCCTCAGGATCATCAAGGAGAAGAATCCCGACGAGGACCTGGAACGCCTGAAGGGTAAGGTTCTCTTCGACCGGGTCAGCGAGCTGCACATATCGAGGTTGAGAACGAAGGAAGACTTGGTGCGGATGCTTTCAGCGTGATTTTCCCTTCGATTATAAGCGGGAGGTAGTTTGTATTAGCTGCCTCCCGCTTTGTGTTTCGTCAACTGGTTTACCGAGTGGAACCTTGACTTTTATTTACGAATGTTATAACTTATGTAAGCTTGGAATCACAACCATTCTATCAAGGACTTCGTTCAATGAAATCTGATACGATTGATTATCCGGTAATCATTAGAGATATACGCGAACAACTCGGCTTAAGTCAGGAAGACTTGGCGCGACAGCTGGGAGTTAGTTTCGCTACGGTGAACCGATGGGAGAATGGTCAAGCCAAACCATCGAAGTTAGCTAAAGCTCAATTCGACAGTTTCTGTATTAAGATGACCGATCAGGGAAGGCTGACGCTACCAGAAGACATTCTTAACTCTCTGAACATTGTTCGAAGCAACTGGAGGGAATTATGAACAACTTCGGTGAGAAGGTCGGTTTTATCTGGTCAGTAGCTGATCTGCTTCGGGGTCCATATCGTCCGAATCAATACAAGGATGTAATGCTACCTCTGACCGTTCTAAGGCGGCTTGACTGTGTTCTGGAACCCACCAAAGAGAAGGTGCTTGAAAGGCTCAGAAGCCTTCAGGGTAGCAAAGTGAAAAATGTCGAACCGATACTCTGCAAAGTATCCGGTATGCCTTTCTATAACATCAGCCGCTTTACCTTCGAGAGATTAAAGGGTGATCCTAATAATATCGCTGCAAATCTGACCCACTATATCAAAGGATTTTCCGACCGTGCCCGTGAGATTATCGAGCAGTTTGGTTTTGAGGAGCATATAGCCAAGCTCGATAAGGCTAATCGTCTATTCCTGATCGTTTCCAGGTTCCGCGAGATTGATCTGCACCCGGACAAAGTTTCGAACATCGAAATGGGCTATATCTTTGAGGAGCTCATACGCCGGTTCAACGAGGCTTCTAATGAGGAAGCTGGTGACCACTTTACTCCACGCGAGGTCATCCGCTTTATGGTGAACCTAATTTTCATGCCCGATAGTGAAGTGCTCACCACCAGGGGAATCGTTAAAACCCTCTATGATCCCGCCTGTGGGACAGGTGGTATGCTATCAGTATCTGAAGAATACCTCCGAGAGCTTAATCCGGATGCAAGCCTCGAGGTTTTTGGACAAGATTACAACGCCCAGGCTTATGCCATCTGCGGCTCGGATATGATGATCAAGGGACAGGACATCAACCACATCACGTTCGGCGACAGCTTCACTGATGATTACTTTCCGAGCCAACATTTCGACTATATGCTTGCAAATCCTCCGTTCGGAGTTGAATGGAAACCTGAGGAAGACCACATACGCCGAGAGCGTGATGAACAGGGTTTTGGAGGGAGATTTGGTGCTGGTTTACCCCGGATAAACGATGGCTCACTGCTCTTCCTGCAACATATGATCAGCAAGATGAAGGACCGCAAGGAAGGGGGGACGCGCCTGGCAATAGTCTTCAACGGCTCACCACTTTTCACCGGTTCAGCAGGCTCAGGAGAAAGCGAAATTCGCCGCTGGATATTCGAAAATGATTGGCTCGAAGCGATTGTGGCTCTTCCCGATCAACTGTTTTACAATACCGGTATTTACACATATCTCTGGATCGTCACGAACCGCAAAGAACGGCGTCGCAAGGGTAAGATTCAACTGGTGAATGCGACGAGCTTTTTCAAGAAAATGCGCAAGAGTCTCGGTCAAAAGCGCCATGAAACTTGTGAAGACCAGCGCGATGACATCACACGCCTATACGGTGAGTTCGGAGAGGGTGAGTATGTTCGCATATTTGACAATACAGATTTCGGGTATCATCGAATTACTGTAGAACGACTATTGAAGCTCAACTTCACCGTGGATAAGGAGCGCGTGACGCGCATGGAACAAGCATCAGCTTTCAAGAAGCTCGCAACCAGCAAGAAACGGAAGGATATAAAAGCCGCACAGAAAGAGATTACCGAAGGTCTCACGCTTCAGAAGGCCATCATCTCCGCGTTGTACGGTCTTGCCCCAAAGGGCGTTGTAAAGAACCGTGACGACTTTGCAGAAATGATGAAAGTGTGCTTCAAGGAGACCGGGATTAAGATTCCGACTCCGCTATTCAAAGCCATTCTAAGGGCTTTATCTGAACGGGACGAAACCGCTGATATCTGCACGGACTCCAAAGGCAATCCCGAACCAGACCCCGAATTGCGCGATTACGAAAATATCCCACTAAAGCAGGACATCGAGGAATACTTCAGGCGTGAAGTCCTGCTGCATGTACCGGACGCCTGGATAGACCGTTCCAAAACCAAGGTCGGCTACGAGATCAATTTCAATCGTTATTTTTACAAGTATATTCCACCTCGACCGTTAGAGGAGATTGAAGTGGATCTAAGACTGATTGAGCAGGATATCGCGGACATGCTCGCGATAGTCACAAAACCGTAGGAGAATTGCTATGAGTGATGACCGGATAGAACTCACCGTCAAAGATCGAATAATCCTTGAGAATCAATACCGCATCCTCAAGGCACTCTTCCCGGAGGAAGCTGAGTGGTATGAAGGGTTGCGCATCATTGTGGAAATGGGCTACGAGATGCACTATAGTGACTTGAACCCTTCCATAAACGAGAGCCAACTCTCAGAAGATATCTGTCGGGAAGTAATGGATATACTGGACATGTACCGCGCTTTGAATGACAGTTTTGATAATCTCGAAGACAAAAAGGAGATTGAAAAAGAGGATCTGCAATTCATGGGCTTTGACGGGAATGATGGCACGGGCCGTCTTGGTTACGCTCGTTTCCTAATTCTCAGGCAACAGCGTTGGACTGAAGTCCTTGATGGTCGCCCGGGATTTGATCTTAATAGTCATTCCCGTGTCAACGATATGTATCATCGCATGTTAGATACCTTGTCTAACATCGGTAAGAAGTACAATTTCACACATGATGAGATCAAGCGGATCCTAGATGCTCAGACACATCCAGAGCACCGACGATGATGGGCATTCTCTACGGTGTAGGCGCAATTGCATCTATCGTAGGAGCTTACTTTTCTTGGCGCTATGCCAACCAAGCAAAGTACCACGCATCCCGAGCCAAGAAACAAATTGCCAATCAGCGTCGTATATCGGACCTCTCGCAATTGCAACTCCGTTGGAGTGAGACCTACAAAGCTCTGGCTATCTTTGGCGCGGGCGCCAGAGCCTCTGATCTGAGAGGCAACAATCCATCAGAACCTGCTAGAAGCGCACAGGACTACATTGAAGCAGTGAAGAGATGTAGTTCTAGTTTACATGGCATACCAGATCTTGACGACCGCCTTGGAAAAGTGACTCCTATACTTGAAGCATTTTCTGCAGCCAGAAGCGGGCAAGATCTGAAAGACAATGGAACAAAGCTCTTACAGAGTTTAAGTGATCTCAGTGCTGCAATAGGTTCAGTACTTGTTTCTGATAAGGAGAAAATAGATCTGACATGAAACTGCCCTCCTACAGCAAGATGACGCCCTCTGGCAGTGAATGGCTGGGAGAGGTGCCGGAACATTGGATATTGAAACCATTAAAACGATTTTTCTGGATATTGAATGGCTCAACTCCTAAAAGTGGCGAACCTAAATACTGGGATGGAGATATTCCTTGGGCTACTCCAGATGATTTGGGCAGCCTGAAAGGCGATAAACTTCAATTCACTCAGAGAATGATTACGAAAGAAGGTTATAACAGTTGTGGAACAAAGCTTGCTCCTGCTGGAAGCCTCATTCTATCAACACGAGCCCCAATAGGTCATCTTGCGATTTCAGGCGTTCCAACTTGCACCAATCAAGGCTGTCGTTCTTTAGTGTTCTGCATTGATGATGACAAACGTTATTTCTACTACCAACTATTGACTACAAGGCAGGAATTTGAGTCCTGGGGTCAAGGGTCGACTTTCACAGAATTGGGTAAGGATAAATTGGGTGCTATCTATCTAATAGCACCGCCTCAATCTGAGCAACGTGCCATCGCCACTTTCCTCGACCGTGAGACAGTGCGGATCGATACACTAATCGAGAAGAAGGAGAGGCAGATCGAGTTGCTGCAGGAGAAGCGCGCCGCCCTCATTAGCAACGCCGTCACCAAAGGTCTGAACCCCAATGTGACGATGAAGGACTCCGGAATTGAATGGCTGGGAGAGGTGCCGGAACATTGGAGTAGAAAGCGAATAAAGCACCTTGGATCTATTCGATATGGTCTCGGCGAACCACCTGCTCAGTTGGAAGATGGGGTGCCATTCATCCGAGCGACTGATATCTATAGAGGCAGGATCAATGGTGAGGCAATCCTGAGGGTAGATCCTGATGATGTTCCGTGGTCACGAGCCGTTCTCTTGCGTCGCCGAGACATCCTTGTTGTCCGAAGTGGTGCCTATACTGGTGATTCTGCGATTATACCCCAAGAATGGGAAGGCTCCATTGCTGGCTACGACTTAGTCCTCCGGCTGAAGAGGGAATGTCCCGAATTTTGGGCTTATGCTTTGCTCAGTAGGTATATTCTGCAAGGTCAAATCTACCTTGCTCGGATGAGGGCGGCACAGCCACACTTAAATGCTGAAGAACTTGGCGAGATGATTATTGTCGTCCCACCATTGATAGAGCAGCAAAAGATTACCGCTTATCTCGACAGTGGGACAGCCGACATTGACTCCCTGTCCGAGAAGATACAGCACTCCGTTGACCTGCTTTTTGAGTATCGGTCGGTGCTGATCTCATCGGCAGTGACGGGGAAGATTGATATGAGGAGGGGTAGGCATGGCTGAATTTGAAGTGAATGCACGTGGTTTCGTCGGCACTTATGCGGGGACAAATGGGAAATCTTTGGAGATTGCTTCGAAGCATGATGTTCTAAGAGCATTGATTACAGTTGGTTATCGAGACCTCATTAATCTTTCAAGTGACGGATGGAGAGTTCTGACTAACAGGTTATTTACAGCTATTGCCAATTCAATCTTCATTAGTCGCAGAAATCGTTTACTCTCGGTTCGCAGATCCTATTACAATCGTGATTCTTCCGAAATTGCTGGAAGTACATATTGGTTGGGGATGGCATTCACAAAACTCATTGCTGAAAGGAAATTACAAATCCCTTGGTTAATACACCTTGATCGGCTTGTAATGGATGGGGTAGTTCAGCTGGCACCAGATCGGGATCACGTGGTCCCAAATCTCGTGGAGATTTGGCAGGTTTAGATTGGCACAATAATTGGCATGTATTAGAAGCGAAGGGGAGATCAAGAAGTGTAAGTACCGTTGAGGTTCTCAGAGCGAAAAATCAGGCTGGTCGAGTCAACTCTATATATGGACTCGTGCCTGACACTACTTCAGCAAGTGTTGTTCGTTTATTCACCAATCCGATTTCCGTATTACTGGATGATCCAGACGACGAGAATCAGACTGATACACATTGGGAGATTGATCCTCAAACTTTTGTGAGACTTTATTACGCACCGATTAAGCAGTATTTAGAAATATTAGGAACAGAGACTTACAACTTGCAAAACTTAGAATTTGATGTTGCACAATTCAGTGACGATTACATGATAGGTTTGCTGAGTACTTTCAGAACACAAGATGTGGTCACTCAGGAATGGACAAGACTAATGCAAGATATTAAGGCTCTTATCGGCACGAATGAACTTCAAAGTTTAGGATTAGGACTTGATGGGATAGTTTTACTTCCTAGTCGATTGTTTCGAGAGGAGATTATCTAATGTCACTGTTTAACCTTGAAGATGTGCAACAAACCCATATGCCACACAAACAGTCATATAATCACTGGATGGGAAATCTAAGTGAAGAACACTTTAATGTCATCATCGCTGCCATTCACGAGCTTATGGATGCAACACCCATTGGAAAGCAAGTCATAACCTCAAGTTGGATACCAGGATCGGATTGGACTGATACCCCTTATGATCCAATCTACCAGGCATGCCATCAGGATTGGGATGCAGCAAGATTCTTTTTCGGTCAGCTTGTCTGGAGATCTGTTCAGCTACATCCTGAAAAATGGTATTTCATCCGACAGCAGAGAGATGACGACCGTCCTATTGGAATGACTTACTTTCAGTCAAATAGTTGATTCTATGTGTATGCACTACAACGAGCAAACCTTCAAATCTGTCATCAAGCGCTATTCCAATACAGCAGCAGAGATGGGTAAGTTAGATTTAGAAGAGGAGGTTGCATGGATCGCGTAATGGTTAAACCCGAACTATTGCGCTGGGCTCGTGAACGAGCAAGGCGAAGCATAGTAAGCTTGAGCAAGAGATTTCCAAAACTTGAGCTCTGGGAGCAGGGTGAGATGAGTCCAACGCTTAAGCAACTTGAAGGCTTCGCCAAAGCAACGAGCACTCCTGTAGGTTTCTTTTTCCTCCAGGAACCACCAGTTGAGAGTGTTCCGATCCCCGATTTCCGCACCGTTGCTGATGACCGTGTTTTACACCCGAGCCCTGATCTATTAGACACTGTCTATAATTGCCAGCAACGGCAGGAATGGTACCATGACTTCGCACGATCCGTAGGTGAGGAGCCTCGGGAATTCGTGGGCTCTGTGAATCTAACCAACGAAATCGAAGCAACCGCCTCGAGTATGCGACACGCACTCGGATTCGATATCGCGGAACGATGCCGTACTCCAACCTGGACAGACGCCTTGCGCCGCTTCATTGAGCACGCTGATATGCTTGGTGTTTTAGTCATGGTAAGTGGTGTGGTTGGAAGCAATAATAGGAGAAAACTCGATCCACAGGAGTTCAGAGGTTTCGCTCTGGTGGACGATCTTGCACCCCTGGTATTCATCAACGGTGCTGACAGTAAAGCCGCACAGATGTTCACGTTAGCGCACGAGTTGGCTCATGTGTGGCTGGGTGAATCTGCACTCTCCGATGTTAGTCTGCTTTCTGCGCCTTCTCACGATGTCGAAGTCTGGTGTAACCAGGTAGCTGCTGAGCTGCTTGTACCGCTTGATGCGCTCAAAGATGAGTATCAGAGTGAGCTTGATCTAAATGCAGAAGTAAATCGGCTGGCACGATACTTTAAGGTTAGCACTTTAGTCATCCTACGTCGTATTCACGACGCAGGTGGACTTACACAGGAAGAACTATGGAGAGCCTATTCTGAGGAGCTGGAACGAATAATGGCGCTACCTAAACAGAGTGGAGGAAGTTTTTACTTGACTTTACCGGCACGCGTGAGTAAACGCTTTGCCAGGGCGCTCGTCATTAGCACACTTGAAGGTCATACGCTTCATCGCGATGCTTTCCGAATGCTCGGTTTTTCGAAGCTTGCAACTTTCACCGAACTCGGACATAGATTGGGGGTGCTCTAATGGCGTATCTGCTTGACGCTAATGTATTCATACAGGCTAAAAACCTCCATTATGGCTTAGATTTTTGTCCAGCTTTCTGGGAATGGCTTATAGAAAACAACGCTTCAGAGCGGGTCTTTAGTATTGAAAAAGTAGGCGATGAGATCGAAGCAGGCGGTGATGAACTTGCAGATTGGGCAGTGCACCGTGGGTCGGATTTCTTCCTCAAACCGGATTCAGCGATGTTACCAGCTCTTGGTTCAGTTAGCTCCTGGGTAACGAGTCAAAACTACGAACCAGCTGCAGTGAACACCTTTCTTCAAATCGCGGATTATTATTTAGTCGCTCACGCTTTGGCTCACCGCCACACACTTGTCACTCATGAGATTGTATCGACCTCGACTAAGAAGATCAAGATTCCTAACGCCTGCATCGGTCTCAACATCAAGTGTGTAACTCCCTTCGAGATGCTACGGCATGAGCAAGCGCGGTTTGTCTTGGAACCACACAGATGAGACAGATGAACGAACAATCCCACAGATCCGACTAAACGCTACCGGCTGGTAAAATGAACACAGTAATGACTTACTGTGACAAACTATGATAAGGAGCTGTGACAAGCTATGACATCGAGCTGTGACATGATATTCAGGCAACTTACCACAAACTCGTGGGATAACTTACAATTAGGGTAACCCGATGCAGGGACAGTATAAAGAGGTGGCTTTCGAGGCTGCCATTGAGCATTACCTGACCGTAGCAGGTGGATATGAGAAAGACGACGGGGAGGCTTTTGAACGTGAACGCTGTCTGTTTCCCCAGAATGTTATATCCTTCATAAAGATCACACAGCCGGTGGAGTGGGAATACCTCGCCAGCATTCAGAAAGATAAAGCGGAAGAGACACTACTGGACGATCTCTGCCGGGCACTGAACTCCGAGCATGAAGGCTGTCTTTCCGTCCTACGTCATGGGTTTAAATGCTTCGGTAAGCTCTTTCGCTTAGCCTATTTCGCTCCTGCAAGCGGTCTCAATCCTGAAATTCAGAATCTTTACGATGCGAACAGTCTTACCATCACTCGTCAGCTCCGCTACTCTAACCGGCATGGTAATACTTTGGATGTAACGCTTGCACTCAACGGCATCCCTGTTGCCACTGTTGAACTGAAGAATCCCATGACCGGACAGACCTGGCGCAATGCGGTGCAACAGTATAAGCATGACCGCGACCAAGCAGATCTTATCTTTCAATTCAAGAAGCGGACACTCGTCCATTTCGCTGTTGACACGGATGAGGTCTATATGACAACGCGTCTTTCAGGTGGTAAAACACGGTTTTTACCATTCAACAAGGGCTATAACAGTGGCGCGGGCAATCCAGAAAATCCGAGTGGTTACAAGACAGCTTATCTCTGGGAGGAGGTTCTGGAACGGCACAGTTTTCTCGACATCCTGGCTCGGTTTATCCACCTGCAGACCGTGGAAAAACGGCTTGGTGGGAAGAGAGTCAGTCGCGAAACTATGATCTTCCCACGCTACCAGCAGCTCGATTGTGTGCGGAAGCTCGTTGTCGGTGCAGAGGAGAAGGGTGCGGGCGTCAATTATCTCGTCCAGCACTCCGCAGGCAGCGGTAAGAGCAACTCCATCGCTTGGTTAGCTCACCGGCTTGCGAGCCTACACGACAACAAGGACGAGAAAGTCTTTGACTCGGTTATCATCGTGACTGATCGGGTCGTTCTCGACCAGCAGCTCCAAAATACTGTCTATCAGTTCGAACACAAGCAGGGCGTGGTTCAGAAGATTGACGTGGATGCCACTCAACTCGGGCAGGCGTTAACGACCGGCGTACCTATCGTGATCACGACACTCCAGAAGTTTCCATTCGTAACTGAGAAAATTGGCGATCTGCCAAAGCGACGATATGCCGTTATTATCGATGAAGCCCACAGCTCCCAAGGTGGTGAGACGGCAACCGAACTTAAAGGAGTCTTAGGCGGGGCAGTTATGAAGGAGGAAATACGTCAGAAGGTTGAAGAGGAAGGCTTGCTCGATTACGAAGAAGAAATATTACGCACAATGGCTAAACGCGGTCACCAGCCGAATATAAGTTTTTTCGCCTTCACGGCTACACCTAAACATAAAACCCTGGAGGTGTTCGGTCAGCCTGGGACTGATGGCAAACCTCAACCATTTCATCTTTACAGCATGCGACAGGCTATAGAGGAAGGCTTCATAATCGACGTGCTCCAGAACTATACGACATACAAGACTTACTACCGGCTTATCAAGTCCATCGAGGACGATCCCAAGGTGGACAAACGCAAAGCTGCACGAGCTCTGGCACGGTTCATGAGCCTGCATCCGCACAATATTGCCCAGAAGACTGAGGTAATGGTCGAACACTTCCGCCACTTCACCATGCACAAGATCGGCAGCAGAGCCAAAGCCATGGTAGTAACTTCCAGCCGTCTGCACGCCGTTCGGTATAAACAGGCTTTCGACAAATACATAGCTGAAAAAGGCTATAAAGAAATCAAGACGCTCGTAGCCTTCTCTGGCACTGTGATTGATCCTGACGTGCCTGGTCTGGAATATACCGAAGTAAGTATGAACCAGGGTATAAGGGAAAAGGAGTTGCCTGAACGATTTGGAACCAATGAGTATCAGGTTCTATTAGTGGCTGAGAAGTACCAGACTGGCTTTGATCAGCCGCTCCTCCACACTATGTACGTTGACAAGCGGCTGGCAGGAATTCAAGCAGTCCAGACCCTCTCCCGCCTTAACCGCATGCATCCGGGCAAAGAGGACACCTTCGTTTTGGATTTCGTTAACGATCCAGAAGAGATCCTCGTTGCATTCCAGCCTTACTATGAACAGACCCTGATCGGTGAACGAGCTGAGGCAAAGCAGCTCTATGAGCTTCAGGCGAGGTTGGACGTACAACAGGTTTATCACAAAGCCGAGATCGAGGAATTTTGCAAGGTGTTCTACAAGCCTGCGAAATACCAGACGCCGACAGACCACGCAAGGATGAACACCTGCATTGATCCAGCAGTAAACCGTTATAATCAACTCGATGAAGATGTCCGCGAGGAATTCCGCAAGGAGCTGGTTGCCTATCGTAACCTATATGCCTTCATGTCGCAGGTAATTCCGTTCCAAGACACGGATCTGGAGAAGCTTTACTCATATATCCGATTCCTGCTGGCAAAGCTGCCAAAGGGTGACCGCGGTCCGGTCTACCATTTCGATGATGAGGTAGCGCTCAAGTATTACCGCATTCAGAAGATCTGCGAGGGTTCGATTGATCTGGAGGCTGGAAAGTCCGAGCCTGTTTCCGGTCCTACAGATGTAGGCACCGGGATCGCTCGCGGTGAGGAGATAGAGCTTTCCAAGCTGATCGAAATCCTCAATGAGCGATTTGGCACCGAGTTCAAACCCGGCGATCAGCTCTTCTTTGACTCGATTCGAGAGGATGCAGTAACCGACAGCAACCTACGCCAAGCGGCTCTTGCCAACACAATGGAAAACTTCGGTTATGTCTTCCGTAGAGCGCTTGAAGTTCTTTTCATTGATCGTATGGAGCAGAATGAAGAAATTACTGCTAAATATATGAATGATAAAGATTTCCAAGAGACCGTTGCTGAACACCTGCTGAAACAAGTCTATGAGCAGATCAGGAGAAAGGAAACAGATGTTTGAAATATACACTTCGGGTGAATTGCAGTTGGGCACAATAGGTTTTAGTAACCCAATGATATGGCAGGTGTGGAGTCCTTCGTCCGACGAGTTCGTCTGCTGGATTAGAAGCACTAACTACCGTCAGAAGCGCGTCTTTGTTCTCAATGCTTGTTTCACCGATACGAATGACACTTATAGCTCGATCCAGACCATGCTGAATGGGAAGAATAATTGTCATTGATCAGAAGCAAAGGGGTTGGTTCGTTCTGAAGGTGCAGGTAGAGGTATTAAGTATTTATTAGAGAAAGTACAACCTAATCAAAAATACGAGTGTAAATAACCATGAGTGAAAATAGAATCAAGGAAGAAGCAGATCGCTTGTTAAAAGAAGCCGATTCACTTCTACAGTTAAAACAAGCTGATAGGTCACTCAAAATATTTGAGAGTGCTTTGAAAAAATATCAGCAGATTAATGATCGAAATTGTATCGCTAAGGTTTTCGATAGAAAGGGTCTTGTCTATTATCAACAACATCGCTTTAAAAAAGCACGGAGTGAATGGGAAAAAGCATTAGAGCTTTATTCAGAAATCGGTGAAAAACGACTTCAAAGCAATGCTCATTTTAACATTGGTTTGACTTATGATAAACTTAATGTTTACACGTATGCATTAAAACAATACCAAGATGCGCTTGAAATATATGAAGAATTATCTGATCCAAGTAGCATTGCTATAGTTTTGAATAACATTGGAAATGTATATCGTGCTTGTTCAGACTATCAAAAAGCGATGGAGTTTTACGAAAGAAGCCTGTCGATTTCAAAAAAAAATGAAGACCTGATAAATGAATGTATGTGCTTAATCAATATCGGAAATTATCATAATGAACGTTCCGATTATCAATTTGCTTTGGAATTTTACAAGAAAAGTTTAAAGATAGCGAAAAAGTTAGAAAACCCTAAATTTGAAGCAGGAAATCTGGCTGGAATAGGGAAAATTCATGAAGATCAATCTAACCATATAGTTGCTTTAGAATTCTACAAAAACAGTCTTGTAATATATAGAGGTATTAATGATCGACTAAATGAAGCTAAGTTGCTAAGTAATATTGGACTTGTATACCTGGCACTTTCTGATTTTTCACGTGCTATAGAATTTCATGAGAATAGTCTGAATATATCAAGAGAGATAGGAGATAAGGAAAACAAAGCAGCAAATTTAGGGAATATTGGTCTGGCTTATTATATGCTTTCAGATTATCAGAAATCATTACAATATCACAAAAATAGTATGAAGACATCGAGAGATATAGGAAATAAGAGAGGTGAGACCATCTCACTAAGTAACATTGGAAATGTATATAGCGATCTTTCTAATTATAAGCAATCGGTGAAATATCACAAAAAAAGCCTTGAATTGTCAAAACAAAGTGGTGACCAAAGAGGCGAAGCGATTTCTTATTTAAATATCGGTTTTTCTTATATGAATCTTTTAAATTTTTCGCAAGCATTTATTAATTATGAAAAATGCTTGGGTTTATCAAGAATGTTAGGAGACCGAAGTTCAGAAAGTATTACATTGTCATATATGGGAGAGCTTAATACAAAGCAAAAGAAATATATCGAAGCGGAAAAGAACATTAGAATGGGATTAAAGATTGCTCTTGATTTAAAAACAGAAAGAGAAATGTTAACAGCTTATCGAGCTCATGCTAATTGCTATTTTGACCAGAAGTTATATGATAAGGAAATTGAATATCGCAAAAAATCAATTGATACCGTTGAACAGGTTCTAAGTAAGCTAAAATTAGATTCCCATAAAAGAAGTTACACTGATGGTGTTTATAAGGATTACGAGGATATAATTGTAGCATTACTTCGGCTTGATAAAAACAAAGAAGCTTATAACTATGTGGAGCGTAGTCGTGCTCGTGCCTATCTGGATCTCTTGGCGGGTAATCAGGTGAGAATAAGCAAGGGCAAGAATCAAGAGTTGTTCCAGAAGTTAAGAGAACTGATGAACCTGGAAACACAAGTTGATTCTAAAAAAGGAAGTGAGAGTTCGGATTCTCTTGAAGAAAAAAGGGACAAGATGAGAGGAATGGTTACTGAATTGACTAAAGAAATCAAAAATCAGGATCCCGATTTGGCATCAATGATTTCAGTAGATCCACTGAATCTCAACGAAGTGCAGGAATTGTTAAAAGAAGATCAAACGCTATTGGAATATTATATCACCGAAGAAAAACTTCTAATCTGGGTGGTGACACGGAATAAATTCGATGTTGTTCAAGTACCCAAGCATGCTAAACAGATCGAGGAAATGGTCAGTAACCTCAATACTGAAATTAAAGGAGGGTATTCGTCCAAAACATCAAAAGAACTGTATAAACTATTAATAGAGAGCATCGAGGATAAAATTACGGGGAGAAATTTGATTATTGTTTCTCACGGTTTTCTTCATTATCTTCCGTTTTATGCGCTGGAGGATAAAAACGGGGAATATCTAATTAAAAAAGATTACATTATCCGTTATATACCTTCAGCTTCAACGATAAAGTATTTAATTGATAATAGACAAAATAATGGTAATACGTTGCTTGCATTAGGCGCCCCAGAAACTAACATGCATCCGTTGCCGTATGCAGAAACGGAAGTTAAGGAAATCAGTAAGTTATTCCCGCCAGATAAACAGAAGGTATTAATTGGGAAAAATGCGACTAAAACAAAATTTATCTACCTTGCGGAAAGTTTCGATTTCATCCATTTGGCATGCCATTCAGTACTTGATTCTGGAACGCCATTGTATTCGAGTATGATATTGGCTGATGATGAGAATGTAAAAGGTCGCTTAACAGTTTTTGATTTGTTCAATATGAATATCAAAGCCGACGTGGTTCTTTCCGGTTGCAGGACAGCAAGAGGACATCAAACTCGAGGGGATGAACTGGTTGGTTTATCCCGGGCGTTCATTTTTGCAGGATCACCGTCACTTATAGCATCATTATGGATGGTGAATGATGAAAAAACCGCGTTTCTTATGAAACAATATTACAAACATCTCAGTGTGTACAGCAAAGCTGAAGCTATAAAAAAAGCTCAATTAAAAACATTGAAAAGATATAAAGATCGCTTTTACTGGGCACCTTTTATTTTAATCGGTGATATCGATTGAAGGAGTGAAAATTGGAAGAACATAAAAGAACCTACTGGAACAACCTCTTAGAAGCTGCAAAAAGAGGTGAAAAAGAGGCAGAAAAGAACCTTTTCGACAATTTGCGCGTGATATTACGCAAAATCACTCAATCTAAACTATGGGTGATGACAGATGTTGAATTCAATAAAATCAGCGATGAGATACTTGAGGTAACTTTTACAAAGTTTAGAATAGAGCTACCTAAAATCAAATCTGATCCGCAATATCTTGCACGAGAGATTTGGAGAAAGTATTTTGATGATTTTGTTTTTCGAGCGGTCAAATCTGGACATAATGAGGCTTGGGGAATATTACACCAGAAGCTGTGGAAGCCGTTGATTTCGAAACTGGAATATATTTGGCTGTTTGGACGTCTTGATGTTGAACGAGAAGAAGTAGTTCATAATACACTGGAAAAAGTTCGAGATAAATTATATCTATTTGAGAAGATGTCAGAAGTAAAGCCTTACGCCTATGGAGTACTTCGGAATGTAAATAGGGAATATATTCGCAAGACGACAGATAAAGCGGGAGTGGTAGTACCGTTTGAATGGAACGATATTCTGGAACCAGATGAGCTTATCGTTAAGTTAAGGAATAAAGCTGATGCTATATCGCAATATATTTTTGAGCAGTTCACTTCCGGTTTAAGACGCTGGTTGGTAGAATATATAAGAGGAACAGGGACATCTACTGGTAGTATGCTTGAGGTTTTAATAGATGAACTGAACTTTATACTATATGATCCAGACCTTTACGAAAAGGAACGTTTTAAGGATATTGAACCGGAGTTCGACAAACGTACTCAACACTTAGTTGGATTAAAGTATCCAAAGGCGATTGCAGAAAATCTCTTAGAACGTAACAGGCGTCTTATCAAACATGCATATCCTGATGAAATTAGTGATAGCCGCAGGAAAACCGTTTGTCAAACCGTGTATATAGAGGGGAATCATCGCGATAATCGTGAAGACGATAAAAAAGGTGAAATCATTATCCCAGACGGAGAACTAAATCCAGAGGCTCAAATGATAAAGGATGAGGAGAGATTTAGGATATGGAGGATAATAAGGAAATTTAAAAGAGAGTTAAGTCCTTTTTGTTGGGAATATTTAAAAGCAAAATTGAGGGATCAAATGAGAAATTTCAAGGCAACTTGTGGTTTAACCGATGATGAATTTCGAGGACGAGCTTATCGTTGTCGGAAAGCAATTAAGAAAATCTTCAACAAATATAAAGGAGATTTTAATGGATACTAAACACAATCGTTCATGCATAAACCTTGAGATAGGTGAACTGATTGATCAGTACGAGATGAAGCAGTTAAGCGAAGCACAACGCGATCTTTTTGAAAATCATCTTATGGATTGCGAATTTTGTCTTCAAGAGCTTGAAGAAATGGCGCCGATGGCTTCATTCCTGCGGGAAAATCAGGTCGAGATCATCAGATTGCTTGACAAAGAAGAAAAAGACATCGCTGCATCAATAAGAAAATTTTACATGAATCCGATAATAGTCGCTGCATTAGTAATTCATTATGGCGCATTCAGAGCAGGTTCAGAATCGGATACAGAAGAAGAACAACGATTTATTCAAGCAAGGGAAGCCATTAAGAGGAAAGATTACAAAGGCGCTATTAATATTCTTAAAAAGCTCACTAAAGAATCAGATGAAAAATGGGAGTATTGGCTTCAGCTTGGCATAGAGTATTATAGTGATCGTCAAGCTAAAGATGCGATAAAGGTATTAAAGGAAGCAATCGAACTGAATGAAAGTCTTTATGACTCCCACTGGTGGCTCGCGCTGGCATATCTTGCTGAGGGATTTGTAGAAAAAGGACTGAAAGAGCTTAACTGGTTGTGTGACAATGCAAGTCCAAAGGATAAATTCCATAAGGAAGCAAAAAAACAAATCAGAAAAGTGAATGAGATAATGAAAGCATCGAAAGAAGGTTGAAATAACTTAACGCATTCGCATTGCATATATCTCACCAATCATATTCGACTGTGTTTAAATGAAGAGAACACTGTGATTTTCTATAATGATACATTCAACAAACTTCCTCAATTAACATATTATTATACTGGGCTTTAACCAAATCAAGGATGTCGCAAACTTTATTCTCATGTTCAAGAAAACTGTTTTTTTCAATAATGACGAAAAATAGTCGTGACTGAGGGTGATTATCAAGAACTTTTCTCAATTTATTATGCAGAAGGCAAGTTGAAATCGTCAACTTGAATTTGGTTGATTGAAAAGTTATCATTTAACATTGGAGGACGAGATGAAACAGCGTAGTTGTTTTCTTAATTTGATCATTAAATCCCTATTTGCCATTTTTCTAATGGCATCAACTCAAATCAGGGCTGAGGATGGGATTAGCTGGGCTCAAGAGGATCCTATGGTTCCTAATCCATGGGTTGTTCCTGAGGACGAAAGGGAAGTTCAGCCAACAATCACATTTAGCTACCGCGTTGAGGATGCAGGCGACCTAATCAACGCTTTCTTCTGGCCAGTTAATGTGCGAAATGGTGAGATGATACAGGGAGCTATCGTCGAAAGCTTTCATGAAGACGGTGTTCATGAAAGAGAAAATTTCGTAGTTAGGTGGCCTTGGGCATTTAACATTCCTGGTGGAGAAGGTCGTATAGAAGGAGTGCGTGCCGTTGTCGCAGTAGTTAATAGAGGAGTTCATCCTGATGATGTCATGAATCTCGATCGTGTTCGAGCCCGTAATATTTTTCATTTTGACATCGTATACGGTAATCAACCACCAGTACTTGCAGAGATTGGCAACCGTGAGACAAATGAGGGTGAAGTACTTGCAATTGATCTATCTGCCGAAGATCCTGATGGCGACAACTTAACCTATTCATCAAGGGAGGATCTTCCAGATGGCGCGGAGCTTGATGCGGAGAACGGTGAATTCCGTTGGACACCTCGTCACAACCAGGCAAACAACTACGAAGTGACCTTTGTCGTAACCGATGATGGTGAAGGAAACCTGACCGATGAAGAGACGATAACAATCACGGTTTGCAATGTCAATCGTCCGCCGGTTCTATCTGAGATAGGTGATCAAGAAGTGAATGAAGGCGAGGAGCTGATGTTCACACTTGAGGCTGCCGACCCAGATGATGACAATTTGAATTTCTCAGCAGAAAACCTTCCCGATGGTGCATCACTTGAGGGAGCCGATTTCAGTTGGACACCTGGGTTTGATCAATCAGGTGAATACGAGGATGTTACCTTCAGCGTAACAGACGGTGAGCTTTCTGACGAGGAGACGATTACAATCACGGTTCTCAATGTCAATCGATCGCCGGTTCTATCTGAGATAGGTGATCAAGAAGTGAACGAAGGACAGGAACTGGCGTTTACACTTGAAGCTTCTGATCCAGATGATGATGGCTTGGAATTCTCAGCAGAAAACCTTCCCGATGGTGC
>JAVCDD010000065.1 GCA_030765125.1 Candidatus Hatepunaea meridiana | reverse complement strand
TCCCTCCATATCCCCAACCTCAACAGAAATTAAACCAGACTCATTATAAGCCATTGCATGATCAGGGTTTATCTTTAGCAACCGTTGCAGATAACTGAGCGCTGTTTCGCGATCATTCTGTTGATGAAAGCAGAGTGCAAGTCCAAAGATGGCGTCTTGTGAGAGCGGATCTTCCATCAATACGTTTTCATAACTTGATATCGCTCTAACTACTTCACCAGTGATAAAATATTCAGAAGCCTGTTCCAATAATTTCGGGTGTGTTTCAGAGAGTGGACTTCTCATTTCCAACAGTTCTTCATAATCAACGTTTTTCCATTTTTCCGTAAAGATCGGCATTCGTTCCTTCAGGTTGTCTAAAATAGCAATATTGTTAGCTTTAAACGTCTGGCTGCCAAAATGGTGAATGAACACTGATTCATCTACTATAAGCGCATATCCTTTTTGCCGGATTTTCAAACAAAGATCGTCATCTTCGAAGTTTCCAACACCGAATGTTTCATCCAGACCGTCAACTTCCTCATAAACCGATTTTTTCAACAGAACGGCGAATCCAGCGAGGCGACGGCGTGGAGTGAGTTTGTTCTTATTCAACTCTCTCACATTTTGTGCAAATTTGTAGAATCCGTTGTCGTCTTTGTATGGCACGTTTGTAACCATTTGCCGTCCGCTGATGGAATTCGTGATCGGACCGACCATACCAATTTTCTCATCTTTTTCTATACTGTTCACCAGACTTTCCAGCCAGCCGTCGGAGACGAGTACATCGTTATTAAGCAGCATTACATACTTACCATTCGCTGCTGTGACGCCCTGGTTGTTGCCTCCGGCAAAGCCGCGGTTCTCTGCATTTTTAATCAGTTTGTAATGATCGTTTTGCCTGACCAATTTATGCAGAAAATCAATCGTTCCATCAGTAGATGAGTTGTCAACAAGAATGATCTCATAAGGATAGGTTGTGTGCTCCTGAATGGATTTAATGCACTTTTTTGTGTATTTAAGGGCGTTGTAAGTTAAAATAATGATGGAAACGAGAGGTATTGCTTCATTATCCAGATAACGTTTATTAGTCAGTAAGCACTTCTCAATAAAAGTGATGTTTTCATTCGACGATACTCCATCGGAGGCGAATTCCTGGAATCTCGTTTCAAGGATTTCAAACATTTCAATATCTTTGTCTTTAATATAAGAATTTCCCGATATCTGTTTAACCAGCCGTGTCAGGATACCTTTCTTATTGCCTGTCATACCTTTGCAGTATAAATCACAAAGGTTCTTAGATCCCCCTGCCAGTAATAAATCCATAACAGCGCGATACATAACAAAACTCAGTGGAACAGGAACATCAAACGACCACTCCTGATCGAAGAGATTGAACTCCCCATCGGTCACTATAATGTTCCTTGGTATCGCATCTACTGCATCGCCGCTGATGAAGATGTTATCACCCGCTATGTTGTATATAGGTTGTTTCCCGCATATTCTAAAAGTCTTTATCAAGAAATCCTGATATTCTTTTAACAAAGATTTGACTCTTATATAATTCTTATTAATTAACGCTTTACTAATGATCTGCGATAATATCTCACCCTCGTAAAATGGATCAATACTTACCGGATGAAATTTAAATATACCGGATCGATGATTAGCGCCTGATTTTACGACCATCATTCCATCCCCGTTCTGAGTAAGTATTGTCCTTGTTCGCATAGATGGGAATCTCGCTTCGCCAGAATATGACTTGAGAAGCCACGGTACAACCGGCAGGTCTTCCTGTCGTTTAGCCGCAACTATAATCCTTGACGATGTTGCGGTTCGCAAACAACCCTGCATACAGTATTTGGAGTATTTACTTATATCGTCAGAATAGTTAGACTTAAGGAAATCAGAGCCAATCCAGTTTCCGATGGCTTTTCCAAGGGAAATACTTCCGTTTTGCGAGGAACCAAGTGACGAAGCAATCTCTGTACTGACCATAGAAGATTGCTTCGCTTCGCTCGCAAAACGTTGTGGTTCTTCGATGGAATTAAGGATTTCTTCAGTAAGGAAAACATTTGGAAATTTATAATTTGGAAATGGATATAGTGTTAATTGGTATTTGAATCCTAATTTTGTCAATTTTTGCGAGAAATTTGGGGACAGTATACCTGTTTTATTAATGGTCTGAAGTTTCTCGTGATCTGAAGATAAAACAGGTATACTGTCCCCAAATTTCTCATCCTGTATATCATACCCAAGTATGATAATTCCATTTTCTTTTACGACGCTGACAGCCGTTTCGATTATCTTGTTCTCATTAGCAGATTCAAACGCACCAATAACGGTAACAATGTCAAATTGCTTGTTAATGGTAAGGTTCGTGTATGGTAGGTTATAGATATGGACGTTATTCTGGTTTTTACACCGTAGCGCTGATATCTCCGCCCGAACCGGGTTTTGTTCCAATGCGGTGACATCTTTGAAGTTATTACCGAGATAACTGGTGATAGAACCCATCCCGCAGTTAAACTCGAAGATGCTCTTGTTCTCACTGAGGTCGAGAATATCAATAATTAGACTGCGCTTATACGACAGATGCTCATAAATACTTGGAAAAGTGTTTTTTACTGATACAGCGAAGGAATTCAACTGCTTTTCATTAAATGATTTATGGACAATAAAGGAGTGGACAATTCTTTCCGGGCTTAAATACTTCTGACCTGTCAGCATTGTATTAAAAAACACGGATAAATCCACCGGATCAGTATATTCAAAACCGTTGTCAGTTAGATAACGGTCGAGTAATTTTTTTAATTGTTTTTTATCCTTGAACCATCTGTCCTTCAGTTTTAATCCGATTTTCGTGCCATAGTTGGTTAGTCTTTTCTTATAATCACCTGCAATGTCTTGTTTATGAACCAAGGCGTGGTAGAGCAAGGAGTAGAAGTAATTCTTGATATCCGGATTGTAGATACATTTTTTTTCTGAAAATATGCGGTTTGTTAATAATTGTTTTTCCCATTTTATATCGTAATAATTATCCCCAACATACCTGAAGTCAAACGGAATATCTTTCCCATCTATTTTTACCATATAATGAACTCTGTAAGTATTCTTAAAAACTTTTTCACCGTTGGATATATAAATTAAATCTGTTAGATTATCAGTTAATAGGTCAATATCACCGTGATCGGTTAATGTGTAATCATCCGGCAGGCATTCAAAGTTTCTGAGTACTATGTAATTATTAATTCCATTCAACACATAGAAGAACCGGTTTAAGTTCTTCCATCCACCGGCTCCTTCGAGGTCTTTTTTCAAAGTTGTTATTTCCCCATTCCATTCATTGCAATTTCTCACCTGATAATCGAATACGTTACATCCGAGCAATAATGTAAGATCGTGATCTGTTTCACTTACAGAATTTGTACAGTGTATTCGGTGTCCGCCACCAGTCCATTTCCTATAAAGGGTTTTCGCATCAAACATCCTGATATTGACCTTATCTTTCCCAGCAGTGGTTTCCCTCATTCCATAGACAGGTGAAGCATCTTTGACAATTACCAGTCTGAAAGGACCGCGACCACAATGAGTTTCTTTGTGGGAGCCTCTCGGCAGTTTCTGACCATAGAACCTTGTCATATTGGATGAGAAATTGGTGTCGCTCCATTCAATATCCATCACGTCAACGATAACGAATTTGTCCCTGATATCCCGTATAATCTTATCATAAGCATATAACGCATTATGCCAGATGATAATCAGATGTAGTTCCGGTTGGTTAGGCATTTTGTTCCTTTGAAAGTTTAAAGTTCAGAGTTCATCCCGAAATATCGGGATGCTTCCATGCTGAAGCGCGAACTCTAAACGCGCTAATATACAACCTTGAAATCTTTCCATAGAAGTACTTGAAAATCAATCCCGGCAGTGAGTTGGCGGTAATCGAATGTCCTCTCGGAGTAGTCCAGCGGAGCATTTCACTTTTCTCCTCTGATTAGTTTCTGTAATAGGTGAGGCTTTACAGTTTCGGATAGAATAGAAGAACGGTTTTCTTCCTGAATGTGTTGATATATCTCTTCGCGGTAAACCGGAATATCTAAGGGCGCATTTATTCCGATTTTTACCTGTCCGGCTTGATTGTCAAGAACGGTTATGATTATATCATTCCCGATCCTTATCTTTTCTCCTGACTTCCTTGTCAATACTAACATAATCCCTTCCTGGAATTTTTAGTAGACGCGACACTCTTGTCGCGTGCTTTATTTATCCACAAATTACACAGAATTTTTTGTGGTTATAGGAAATAAGGGGACAGTATACCTATTTTTAAATACTCTTTAAAATAACGACACCCCATAGAAAAATAGGTATACTGTCCCCTTATTTCCTACCATTAAACAAGATTTAGCGGATAATTAACGGTTAGACCGTTATCATCCAGAATGACTTGTTGACCCAGATGTTCCGCTGAATTAATTACTATCGGGGCTTTCAAGTTGGCGGTAAAGGATTGAGAATCCTTGTCGTACTTGAGAATCGCATAAACCGCCATACCGGTGTCAGAACCATTGATTCGAATCTTTTTCAGATCTTTTTTGGGAATCTTTATATCAGTCGACATCTGAATAAGATTAACGTCAAGGATCAACATCGACATATCCGGTTCTTCAGTGGATTTGAGTACTCGAAACGGAGCATATCCTTCAATGTCAGCGATCTTGAACTTTGTCAAGAACTCGAATCCTGGAATGCCGAAGCGGAATTTAATAGTGTTGTTTTGTTCACTCATCTTAAGAAATCCAGTAGGTTTAATTGCAAAGCATTCGACGTTGTCTGCAACGCCGCATGATAAGCCATTTCCTCAGTATTATACTTGGTGATGTATTCTGCAAGGTCTGCATCGACTGATTGTGATAGATATGAAGAAAGATTGATATTTGCCGTTTCAAGTCTCTGCTCGACCATAGTGATGCGGTTTTTAACGGAGCCCATACCTGACGATAATGCCAGAAGATTCTTTGATGCTGAATCGAGAGCGTCAATTGAATTTCTAACCCCTTCAGTATTATTACCGTTTAAGGCATCCCTTAAATTGATAAGTGCCGAAAACATCTCCGAGTCCATCAATTGTTCACCGCTAATATTTATGGTTGCTCGCTGGTTTTCGGCTATACGACGAGTAATACTGTTTGCATTACCGTTATAAGTTACCGATGCACCATCATAATCAAAGGATTCATTCTCACTCTTTGTCGCTGTCCCAGCAAAGATGCTTTTATCCAGATAGGAGCTGTTCGATAGAGAAATGACTTCCTTGATGATCTCATTAATTTGATTCGCCATTGTAGTTCGGTTATCTGTATTGTAAGACTCATCTGCGCCTTGGGTTGCAATCTCTTTGGCTTTCAGGACAATCGAATGAAAACTCTCCAATATCGCGCTTGTAGTATCCAGCCATCCTTTAGCATCTGTGATGTTTCTCAGATACTGTTCGTTCTGATCAATGTTGTTCCTGAACCTGGAAGCTCGCGCAAATTGCACGGGATCATCTGACGATTGACGAACTTCCCTGCCGGTTGCGATTGCAGTATGAAATTCATTCAAATTCTCACGATTGCGATTAAGACTTTGTAAGAGGGTTCGCGTGATAATGGATTGCGAAATGCGCATTGTCTTACTCCGTTATTAATTACCGATCACTGGTGAGGGAGGACATTTTTGATCCTTGTGTAAAAAGTGTGACCACCCGCTGGCAGACACCCTCGTCTGACAGTTAAATATTTATTCCAATTCTATGCTGTCAGACGAGGGCGTCTGCCAGTGGGCTTTGGATGGTTTTTACACATTAATCATTTTTGTCTGCCACCTTATTGCGTTGCTGCCAGGTTTCAAGCGAAGCGTAACCTGGCTGGAACGCACGCTGAAGCGTGAACTCTAAGCTCTGAACTCGAAACTTCAAACCATATTCAAAATAGTCTGAACCATTTCGTCTACCGATGTGATCATCCGAGCGGCAGCTTGATATGCCTGCTCGTACTCGATTAGATTGGCGAGTTCTTCATCAAGCGATACACCTGATACTGAATCTCGTTGATTTTGCAGGCTCTGGACGACCATTTCCTGGCTCTTCCTCAAAAACTGAGCTTCCTGCACCTGGTTTCCAATATGACTGATCAAGGTATTATAGAAATCGGATATAGTGTTTCCCTGCACGATTGAATCAAATTGAATATCCGATATTGCTTGTGCAATAGAACCATCTCCTGGTGTACCAATTGTTGAAGACGTCGCAATCAATGAAGGATCTTCTAATATCTCCCGACTGACACTAAAATCATCAGCGCCGGAGACATTAGCAGCAAAGAAATTGAATCCGGTCATTTCATTTAAATTATAGCCGTTTGAGTGCACACTATTGACTTGCTCTGCAATGCTCACTGCCAAAGCATCAAGCTTCTCTATTATGTCCGGAATTTGTCCGTTATGAATCTCAAGCAGGCTTCCCATTTCTCCGGATGTGATATTAGGCAAGCGATTACTGTCGTGCAAACTCAACTCTACATTCAATAATCCATCATTTATAGAAGATTCAACCGCGAGTTCATTTAAATAGCTTCCGGATATAAGTATCTGTCCACCTGATGAAACAGTTATAGCGCCGTTATCACTCTCGCGTACATTGACGTTGATTAAGGTTGATAGTTCATCAACCAATATATCCCGCTGGTCTAACAGGTCGTCTGACATATTGACGCCCACCTGCTCGTTGATGGAGTGGATCTGACCTGTTAATTGCCTTACCTGTGTTGCTTTATTCTGAATATCAGTGTTTATCTGTTGTTGAAGGTTCTTCAAATCTTTGTTTAATCTGTTAAAGGTATTTGCCAGCATTATACCTTTGTCCCGCACCAAAGAACGGGAATGCTGGCTCTCCGGATCGTTGGCAAGATCATTCCAGGCATTCCAGAATTCCGATAATACATTTGACAGGCTCGATTCATTAGGTTCACCGAATACACCTTCTATCTGAGTCATGATCATTTCATCAGAATGATACTTAGCCAGATTCTGGTTTTCATAAGACAACTGGCTTTCAACGAATCGCTGACGAATACGCAGCATATTCTCGCCGTTCTGCCCATTGAATCCAAAAGCGGTAATCCTCGATAAGTCAGCTCTTCGCCTTGTATATCCCTCCGTATTAATATTTGCAATGTTTTTAGCGGTTGTATTCATTGCATATCTACTGGATACAAGGGCGCTTTTGGATAAATTGTATATGTTTGAAATGGACATATTATTCCTGTTTTAATGTTGTGATGTTGTGATGTTGTAATTACAACATCACAACATCACAACATTTACAATAACTTACCTCAGATTTGACAGTCTAAAACCATATACCCTCTACTCGGATTGCTCATAAATCCTTTAGTATCATACACATCAACGGATTCATCACCTGCTTGCAGGAAAAGATTTATCATCCCCTTTAGATGTTCAAGAGATGAATTTAACAAATATCTATTTTCCCGGTTGGTTAAGGTGATTTGATCGAGGTTGGTTTTAAGTTGATGCTTTAGACTTGTAAGTCTTATTGAATAATCTGATGGGGACTTGTCAATGATGGTTCTAAGTCTTGGTTTTGGGTCTGTTATATCCAGGGATTGCTTCAACATATAAACGTATTCATTCCGTGTATCAGCAACCGATAATGCTTCCTGGACGATGGTTTGTTCGCTGTGGATATTTTCTCTGAGTTCGTTTAAATCATCAGCAATGATTGCATTTTGCTTTCCTTTCGATACGACCAAGAGGTTCTCGTAAAGCGCTAATTCCTTGGTAATTATGTTGACCAGATCGTCGAATATGTTAGTTGTGTTTTCTGTATTCATCTATTTACTGTCTTCTGTATCAAATAACCCAAATGAATGGATGTTTTGAATAAATGGATTTGGGTTTATCTGCTCTGGCGACGGCATCTCATCCTTCTCATTTAATGACCTGTAAATGATGTCTGAAAGTCCTATTCCACCTTGGTTTGCAAGAGCTTCACCCATAACTGAACTGAACATCATTGAAGAAAGTGTGTTCTTTGAACCTGTCAGCGAGCTTTTGGGAATGGTCTTTTCCATAACCTTGAACATCTGTGTAATAAAGACCGCTTCCAGGTCTTTGCTCGTCTGGCGGAGTCTGTTTTCCTTTTCCTGATCTGTAACAGGCAGTTTATTCCTATTATTTGTTGAATCAAGGTGTTTTACATTCGATTGTAAAACCGTTTCGTTTGGATTGATTTTCATGAAATATAATTCCTGTTAAATAAGAGTTTAGAGTCCAGCCTTCAGGCTGCAAGGTCAACCAAGACAATCACGCTATCGGTTATGCCTTTAGCTCAGCAATGTATAAAATTAATAACACCGGAGTAGCGAAGCTTGCTGCGCGTCCACTTAATAATACCGGAGTAGAAAAGCTTTCTGCGTTCTCGTACGGTGGCGCATGC
>JAVCDD010000052.1 GCA_030765125.1 Candidatus Hatepunaea meridiana | reverse complement strand
TGAGCAGGCTACAATTCTGTGGCTTGCCCACGACAGGCTTGAGCCGGATGCGAGGAAACCCGCACGTCCGGTTCTTAGGGGGAGATGGTGCGGCGACGCACTGTCCCTACCCGACTAAATTGGCTTCGGGCTCTGGGCTTTGGGCTTTAAACAAGCCTGAAGTCCTGAATCCTAACCATAACCCAAAGCCAAAAGCCTAAAGCCATGAAACAACACGATAATTCACCGTATGTCATACACACTGTCATGATCGTGCTGCTTTTGAAAACATTATTCTTTAAATGAGGTTCATAATGAACGATAATTCTTATCTTGACAAAATCCTTGCCGAAATGGATGCTATCGGCGAGGATTGGAATGAGCTGTTCTCTGGACAGTTCCATTTGAAAGAGGTCTTCGATCTGGTTGCTTCGCTGGTCAAGGTAACCGAGGCCGTTATCACCGCACCGGGCTTGGGTGCCAATAAGCACCAACTGGTGCGTGAAGCTTTCGAGTACTTCGACCGGAAGTACCGCATCATTGACCGGATTGACGATCTGATCCCACTGCCCTTCTTCCTGGAACCGTTCGATGGTCCGGTAATCCGGAAGGTCGTTGACTTCCTGATCGGTCAGGCAGTTGCCGTATTCAACATGACCATCTGGGCGAAGGTCGAAGTCGGCGCCTGATATAGACAGCATCCAACACCAACCGAGGCGGGGAGCTCGCTTATGAACTCTCCGCCTTTCTTCATCTCTCTGCGCCCACTTTGAGAATTGCCTTGACTTCCTCACCCCCGCGATTAGATTGGTATCGCATCTAAGTAAAGACATATCAACAATCTAACACACAGAGAGTAAAATGAACACAAGAAAGAAGCAAATCGGTGACCGCGTAATGATCACCGCAGGACAAAACAAGGACAAAGTCGGCATCATTGTTGACAAGGAACGACGGGGCTGGACAATCGAACTGGAGGATGGTAGCCGAGTAACCGCATCCTTCCCCATGGTATCGCTGGTCGAAGCACCTGCGCAGGTGGAGCACACAGGCGAGGAGCAAGTGCAGGAAACATCTGAAACTGAATCCACTACTGAAGCGCAAGTTTCTCAGGAGGCGGATTCCAGCGTTCAACACGAGGAAACGCCTGCATCTACAGTGCCTGAAGGCGAACAGGACATCACCAAGATGACCGTCAAACAGCTTCAGGCACTGGCAAAACAACGTGGTATTAGTATCGCCCGCACCAAGACCGACTTCCTAAAAATCATCAAGGAAAAGAATCCCGATGAGGATTTTCATCAGTTGAAGGGTAAGATTCTTTTCGACCGCGTCAGCGAACTCCATATCTCACGGCTGCGGACAAAGGACGATCTGGTGATACTGCTGCAAGCATAACCCAATTCAAATCCTTAAACCACAAGGCGGCTGGAATTCCAGCCGCCTTTGTTTCTCTAAACAGCATAAATCAGTTTATCGTACTATACATTGATTTATCACTTACACCATTCAAGTAGGATTTTTTTTGCTTTAGTTCACACTTCTTCTATGGCGATTCGTTTTTCCTATTTCATTGGGTTGTACATTTTTGATTTTATTATTCCGGCGTTTCTCATACATTTCTCGAATCCATATCTTTACTGGCGTTTTCCACCGCTCGCTCGGGGAAGGAATATTCTTGATAATACTTCGTGGGTTAAGCCCCATTTCCTTTGCCATCCGGATGTCTTCCATGTTCAAACGACAGCGTTGCTTGGCTTCAGCCCAGAGATCGTCCTTTTTGTTTTTCGATTTTCCTTTTTTCTTTTTCATTCGAATCTTTTGCCGCTTTAATGATGTGTTAGATAATTTAATTAATATATAATATCATGATTCGCTAACCAAATCAATAGATTTCCGAGTTATACAATATATAACTTTGCCATATTACTGGAGTTAACTCCCCACCCGCTTCAAACCCACGACATCAAGCAATATTTGCACGGTTTCTTAGCAAAAATCAGAAGACCATCTCTCAACTAAGGACGAGAATGGATCTGGTGTGGATACTATCTGTTTAAATCTTCCTTTTACAATCAAGCGAGAGGCAGTTCAGACATGCTGCCTCTCGCTTTTCGTTTCGATACTATCTTTGCGTCAGACTGTTTCAGGCTTCACGCAACATGATTATCATTCTGCGGTCTATATCCTGAGGATAAAAGCTTGACTTTCACTTGCGAATGTTATAGCTTGTGAAAATTCAGTGTTTCAACCATTCTATCCGGGAACCACATTAATGAGATATGATAAAATTAATTATCCACAAATTATTAAAGACTTACGCGAACAGCTTGGTCTAAGTCAGGAATATCTTGCGAGGGAACTGGGCGTTAGTTTCGCTACGGTGAACCGTTGGGAGAACGGTCAAGCCAAACCATCGAAGTTAGCTAAGGTTCAATTTGATAAATTCTGTATAAAAATGACCGATCAGGGGAGATTGACGCTACCAGAAGACATTCTTAACTTTCTGTACATATGCTCGAAACAACAGGAAGGGGCTATGAACAACTTCAGCGAAAAGGTCAGTTTTATCTGGATTGAGAGCGAGATTGCCGATATGCTGGCTGAGGTGACGGGATGAGACAAGGCAAGAAATCAAATTCGACTGACACTACCAGCAGACAACCAATTCAAAGGCGGGCATCGGAAGAAGTTAGTTTTGCTGAGGTTGTTCACCTGATTGAAAGTGCCAGGCAGAAAGCCTTCCGTGCAGTCAACACCGCGCTTATCGATCTCTATTGGCAAATAGGCGAATACATCAGCGCTCGAATAGCAGAAGATGGTTGGGGAAAAGGCACCGTCACCGCTCTGGCGGATTACATTCAAAAAGAACAACCCGGCTTGCGAGGTTTTTCTCCACAAAACTTATGGCGGATGCGTCAATTCTATGAGACATATCGGGATGAACCAAAACTCTCACCGCTGGTGAGAGAATTACCATGGACACACAACCTGATGGCGCTAAGCCGCTGTAAATCTAGTGAAGAGCGGGAATTTTATCTACGTCTCAGCTTAAGAGAGCATTGGACAAAGCGAGAATTAGAACGCCAGCTTGCCGGAGCTTTATTTGAACGAACCGTTCTGAATCCTCCAAAACTCTCAACTGCGTTAAGAGAAAAGTATCCAGCCACTGTGGAAGTTTTCAAGGACGTCTATTTATTGGAATTTCTCGGACTGGCAGACGTCCATTCAGAATTAGACCTGCACCGCAGTTTGGTGTTGAACCTTGGTCGTTTCATTACTGAGTTGGGACGCGATTTCTGTTTTGTCGGTTCCGAATACACTTTGCAAGTCGGTGGTAAAGACTTTTTCCTTGACTTGTTATTTTACCATCGCGGATTGAATTGCCTGGTCGCAGTTGAACTTAAGATCGATGAATTTCAGCCGGAACACCTCGGCAAACTCGAATTCTATCTTGAAGCGCTCGACCGCGACGTCCGCAAGCCTCATGAGCGTCCATCCATTGGGATTTTGCTCTGCGCCACCAAAGACAGCGAAGTGGTCGAATATACTCTCAGTCGTACTCTTTCCCCCACTCTCGTCGCTGAATATCAAACGCAATTGCCGGATAAGAAACTGCTCCAAGCCAAACTGCGGGAGTTTTATGCCCTTAGCGCTCCTCAGCAATCCAATCAGGATTCGCATGAGTTCTAATCTTAAACCGTATCCCGCATACAAGGACTCCGGCATTGAGTGGCTGGATGATGTGCCAGAACATTGGGATACCATTCGTTTCCGACTTTTCTACAACCTTGAGAAGGACAATAATAAATACGAAATATCAGAAACGAGGAAAATGGGAATCATTCTGGTATTCCATTGATCAATATGGATTACATTCGTGTTGGAAAACTAAAAAAATATGTTGATATCAGATTGGTAAATTAATCGCCAAAGAACGTCGGGGTTGGACAGTCGAGCTGGAAGACGGTCAACAGGTTGCTGTATCCTTCCCCATGGTGGTTCTGGTAGAGGCTGTAGCAGATCAGGCTGCTGATACCACACCTGTACAGGAAGAACCTCAACAGCAGTCTTCAGAGGTGGTAGATGCAAGCGAATCAGAGCCTGCCGTCAAACCCCCTGCCCTGCCTGAACAGCCAAGTGAGGATAACGAACAGGACATCGTCAAGATGACCGTCAAACAGCTTCAGACACTTGCGAAGCAGCGTAGCATCGGCATAGCCCGCACCAAGGACGATTTCATCAGAATCATCAAGCTGATCTTTAACAGTTGAGAAATTTCGTAATCTCTAAGTTATTGAAAATACGGTACTGATTCTGTAGAATTCAACCGATTTGGTAAAAACGTGGTGCCACAGATAACAGTATAACTAATTGTTTATACAAATTGATAAATAATGTTTCTATGGTGTCGATAATAACTTAACATAAAGCTGTTTTCCAACTATATCATGGGTAATCTTAAAAAGGATACACCCATGTTCCCAAGAATTAAGAAATCAGGTAAATGTCAATACATCCAAATAGTCGAAAATAGACGCGAAGAGGGTAAAACCAAACTATACAGTTCCCTTAAAGATTGGGAAAGAAATAATGCGCCCTATAGAGTATTCAATAGTGTCCAGCAATAATTGAGATAAAACAAACCAATATTCAACATCTTTCCTCGTATTAAATAATGTATTGAACGTTTAGATTCAATCCTAATCACACATTAACAATCTTCTTTAACTGGGGGAAGGCAGTTCCCCCCAGTAGTTTCGTCAACTAACACAGGATGAATAATTATGGCAAATAAACATAAGGGCTCGTCCCTGTTTTAAATGTCGACGGTTTCGGTACGCTATTGCGGGTTTAGCCACCCTGCAGGCGACGGTGCCGGGACACTTTTAGCGGGGAACAACCCTTGCTATTATAAGGGGAATTGGGTCGGAACTTTTCGTTGCGTCAGGTGTTAACACCTGACGCAACCTGGTTGAAAACCGGATAGTTCCGGCTCCGAGCCCCAATTAAAATCTAACCCGAATAAATTGAAGTCAATCATTTTACAGCGAAGAGCAACAAGGGCACGAAGAGATATTTTTTATTTTCTTCGTGCCCTTTGTGGTAAATAATAATCAGCCTATCACCTTAAAGTAATCCTTGTCCCCCCATAAACAATCCGTCCATACACAGGCGCATACATAAACGCCGCATCATCGGTATGCTTCTCTTCCTGGACGTAATCGGTTAGGTTGTGTACACCTATGTATAACTTAAACCGTTGACCGAAAATCCTGGACGCTTGAGCGTTGAATAGTAAGAAGCTCTCAGTTTGCTTGATTTTACTTTCTGGGGCGGCAGGGTCTTCTTCCTTCATATAGTCAATGTACATCTTACCCTTGTAATCGGTGTCGAACACAAAATTCCAGGCGCCCGGTGAATAGGCGATCTTTAAACCACCGGCTGCCAGTGGATACCGCGAGATGTATTTGCTGTCTTCCTCATACTGCGAACCAACCCAGTCCTCCCTCACGTGATCGTATTCTCCTTTGTTCAATGCAATGTTAGCAGACAAGGCAATATCCCTGGTAACAGCGTATTGAGCTGATATTTCTGCTCCCATCACGAAAGCATCGTCAATGTTCTTCCATTCATAAGTATATCCCGCAGCAAGCGCTTGAACGCCGGCATCAGCAAAGGATATAGCGTCTTTCAAGGCGGTTCGGTACAAGTTCAGGCTTATTCCCAAAACAGGTGTTGTATAATCGGCTGTAGCGCTTATGCTGGCAGACTTTTCGGGTTTAAGATCGGTTCCCTTCCAGACTCGCGGCGAGCCGCTGCAAAGATGCAAGTCTTCAGAAAAACCATACGGCACCCGGAAACCGGTTCCGAAACTGCCCCGCAATGTGAACTTATCCGTTACGCTGTATTTAACGGCAAAGCGTGGATTGACGCTCGTTTCATCATATTTGACCGGCTCAACGCCACCAGCGCAAACATCGCCTGATCCCCTGAAGCCATCTTCGGATTTATGGCTGTCAAACCGTAAGCCTCCAACAATCTCAAGGGCGTCGGTTACCGTGAATTCATCCTGAACGTAAGCGCCGAAGTCATCCGCTTCCTTCTCTGCGTAAGATGTATAAGCCGTCCCGTAATTCGGATCATCCTCATCTACAATGACGTATTTCCCGGATTCATCGAGCTTGTTGCTTGTGTACTGCATCCCGAACAGCAATCTATGCGATACGCTTAGTGGATAAAGGTAGTTAAAGGTGAAAACGTGCAGGTTTTCCTCAGCAATATACGGTCTGAAGATGTCAACCGGCGGGGATTCACCATTATGAGTATCCTCATAGTCGCCCAGGAACGTATCGTTGGTAGCGTTCCTTTTGTGATACGTCATTGAATAGTTAAGGTTTAACTCGCTGCCACGTGCGAAATTACGTGAGTATCCGGCTTCAATGGTATAACGGTCGGTAACAATGCGTTCCGTCCCGGCAGAGAATGGATTATCATAGAGGTTATCGGAAAGCTCTCCACCCTGTCGGTGTTCATTCAGTATCCGACCACGCAGACTCAGTTGATCCGACTTGAACAGATTGTCCACAAACAAGTTGAATCCTGCGGTATTAGAAAGAGTTTGAACGCGGTCAGCGATACCGTCGGGGTTCTTGACCTGGTCAGAATTAATACCATCGCTGGTTTGATCTATGGCATCAGCTTTGTTCTGCTGGGCAAAGATAAAGATACCGAGGTTGTCTTTGCGGGATTGAGCGGACACGTCATATTTATTGGTGCCGTATTCGCCCATCTCAATGTTGATTTTGGCTTCTGTCGTTCTGGGTTTTGTGGAGATGATGTTGATCGCTCCGGCGATGGCGTTGCTGCCATAGAGAGCTGAACCGGCGCCTTTGACGACTTCGATCTGGTCAATCTCGGCGGTGCTCATCTGCTGCAAGCCGTATACGGCGGCAAGCCCGGAATAGATAGGCTGCCCATCGAGCAGAACCTGTGTATGATCTGCGCCCAGTCCCTGCATCCTGAGAACGCTGAAATTGCAGAATTGACACTGTTGTTCTACCCGGATGCCGGGTGTGCATTCAAGCGCTTCGTACAGGTTATCGGCAGACCTGTCTTCAATAGCTTTTTTAGTGATTACTTCGGTGCGAATCGGCACATCCTTGATATACCTTGGGGTTCGCGTTCCGGTGACCACTACGCCGGACAGTTCAAGCGGACTTGGATTAAGCTTGAAATCAGCCTTATTGGTTTGACCGGAAACAATCTCAATTTTCTTGACAATCGTTTCGTAACCAACCATCGAGGCGATAACGTTATATTGACCTGAAGGCAGATCGAACATCAGGAATGATCCTTCATCGCTTGTTGAAGCTCCGCGGTTCGTCCCTTCGATGATGATGTTTACAGCGTCTAATGACAGACCGGTCTCAGCGTCCTGGACGCGACCTATTAGGTTGGCGGTCTCACCTGCTGATGCTATGAGCGTAACCGGTGAAAGGGTTAAAATGATTAGAAGTGAAATTGTTAGTAGAATGGTTTTTTTCATTGTTGTGTTTCTCCGTATTTTGTTTTTAATGGTTTGATAGTAGTTTTTGATTAATGTGTAAAAACCCAACAGGCGTGCTGTCGGGTGCCTTCACCTGACAGCTAATCTCCTAATTTTTCGGATGTTATGGTGTCAAGTGAAGGCACCTGACACCACGGATTGGGGTTTTTACACATCAATCGTTTTTGTCTGTATTATTATTGTTTAATTGTTTGCTTGTTGCCGAAGCAAGCTTCAATACTCCGGAGTTGGATGGCGCTATTTTTCAAGAAAATGACACTCATTATTCATCACTTTTCCTAAACGGCTTAGTCCACATTATCAATACCGGCGTTACTAAGTAATCCGCCGCAAGAGCGGTTAAAACTGCAATTCCCGTATAGAGCCCGAGATGCCTGTACGCATTTGCGTCGGAAGTTATGAAAACCGAAAATCCAAGAACTATCACCAGCGAAGTCATAGAGATCGCCTTCCCAACTGAGCGGAACGTTTCCCTGTTCGCTTCCGCATAGCTTCCAGTTCGCCAGAATGCCAGTTTGAAATGGCTGATATAGTGAATTGTATCATCCACCGCAATTCCAATAATCATAGGGGCGATCATTATCGTCATGAAATGAAGAGGCGTTCCGAACATCCCCATCGCACCGACCGCAAGTATGACCGGGGCTATATTCGGTACCATTCCTATCAGACCGAGACGGACGCTGCCGAATACCAGCATCATTATGATGCTTATACCTATCAGAGCGATAAACACCGACTTAATCTGTCCGTCTACTAAGTAATTCGCCGTCTTTCCGAATGTTACCACCATACCGGTCAGTCCGAATGTTGCACCCGGAAAGAGTTCGGATGACCTCTTGTTGATGTAATCCAACTGCTCTTCAGCTTCCTTAGTTGAGTACGCTTCCAACTCAACATTCAGTCTTAAGATGCTATAGTCGTAATCCACCCAGCTTTCAGCTTCCGTGCCGCCTGACATCTCATACATCAGCAGCAATTGAGCCGCCAGATCGCGGTCTTCGGGGATGCGGTAATATAACGGATCATCACCGTGCATAGTCTGATTGAGGTCTTTTATAATATCGGTGATCGAAGACGTCCTCTTGACTATTCGGAACTTGTCGATCTCAGCGGCAAGTGTATCCAGTTTCATCAAGACTTCAGGGTCTTTCGCCCTTCCCGCTTCACCGAAGTCAAACGTTGCATCATAAGCATACAGTGAACCTATGCTGTTGGCAATGTGGACTATTCTGGCGAAATATGGAACTTTCAACCCCATCATCTTGACAGTATCGGTATTAACCTCCACCCTTGTCAGAAAGATACCGAATATCAGAACTATCACAGCAAAGATCGATACTATCACTCCACCGTGACCTTTAACCCAATTGCCAAGCCTGACAAGTGATAACTCCGACCATCCGCCGCCCCTTTTCTCATATTCGGGATTGTGCCTACGGTCCTTTCCAAAAGAAAGCAGCGCGGGAGTGAGTAGTATGACAAACGGATATGCTGCGATTACCAAAGAGGTAGAAGTTAATCCCATCCAACGGATCGTTGTAATCGGAACAGCCATGAATGAGAGAAACCCTACCACTGTAGTCAGTACGGTAAACAGTATCGGCCAGGCAGTATGCTCCAGTGCATAAGCGATCGCTTCCCTGCGGTCACCGGTTGCAATGAATCGCTGCTTGAAGAATGACAGAACATGAATGGAATATCCGATAGAGATTACAAGTAACACTAATGCCGGAATAATCAACATACTGGTATCGACTTTAATGCCGAGCCACCCCATACCTCCGAATATCAGGAATATTGTGCTGATAGCGGTTAATATCGGCGCTACTACACCAACCCAGGAGCGGATAAAAACAGCGAGTAAAATTATCATAATCAATAGCGTAATGCCGAAGAGCCGACCGCTTTCCGCTTTTAAATATAGTCTCTCCTCGAATTCCGATACGGGCATACCAGCCGAAAGAAGTGTAAAACCGTTATACTTATCCGTATTGATTATTCCAAGCACCGTTTCTCCGACAGAATACATACAATCAGTCTCGGAAGTATTTCCATCAGCGACGTAATTCCTGAGCTTCAGGACAATCGCAGCTTTAGTCCCATCCCGTGAGAAAAGGCGTCCGATCAAGTACTGTTTTGTCATTGCCAGTCGCTTGATCTCCTGCAGCGAGACAGGGTCGGTCGGGATTTCTTCAGGAACAAGCTCGTCAACCTTGATTCCATCTTCAGTGCCGAGGGTGAATTCAAGGTGTGTCAGAGATGTTACCTTGTCGGCAAAGGGAACCTTTTTCTCCAGTTCATCCCCCAACTCGCGCATCATTGTCAGGATTTTATGCGTGTAAACATCTTCGGCTTCCACCAGAATGACGACATATTCATTGTTGCCGAATATCTCATTGAATTGGTCCTGCGCTATACGAAGCGGGTCGTCTTCAAGAAGCCATCCTTCAAAGGATGTCTCCGTTTGTATCCTCTGCATTCCTATAAATGCAAAGCAGTTCATAACAACGACTACTGCGATGATGAGCCAACGGTATCTTATGATAGTTGCCGAGTTTTTTCTGAACCACTTATTAAATTTTTCTACGTATTTTGACATTACTAAATTCCTTGAGTTAGAAACTATACTTGCATTTAATCCAGAATTCCGAATTGTCCCTATACTGAGCGTACATACCTTCGCTGCCGTCAAACCAGTCGACTCCGCAGACCAGGTGCAGTTCGTCCGTCAATGCATAGTCCGCGCTGGTGCGGTTGAAACCGTCCTGCAGATTGATCCCATAATAGAAACCGGATGACAGTTTCAATGTACTTCGCAGAAAGCTTTTTGAAATATTCAACGTTGCCAGCAAGGTGTGCTCATCGGGTTTTATTCTGTTATCGTAGCTTAGTGTAAACTGATCGTTTATTTGTGCAGCGACACTCCAATCGTTGCCCGGGTAGTAGTCCAGACCCATCAGGGAGCTTATGCTGTTTCGCCTGAACAGTCTGTCCGCTATGACTTCAGGCTCGAAACGCCTGCCAATGAAAAAGCCGACCTCCCCCCGGAACACGAAATCACCTATTGGTTTCGACACATCAAGACCAAACATTGTCAAACGATGATGCTTCGGGGTTACCGTGATGATTGTATCACCACCTGCATCGGTTGTCTCGAATTGATCGAACACGGGGATATCATTCCAGGTGTGAAAGCCTGAAAATGCGAAGTCTATTCCTGAAAGATAGAACGATAATCGCGCACCAAATTCGCTGTTGTTAAATCTCTTTTCAGGCGCCAGGGGCTCTTCGTATGTTATATCTCTATCCGCTGGAAGATCAGGCTTGACAGCCCAGGGATTGTCATCGGACGGCAGTATCGCAGCTTGAAACAACGGCAGCCAAACCAGCTCCAGATCGAGCGAGTTGCCTAAAATCCGGAACTTGAGCGCATCAATCGGCATACGGATATCGTCGTAATCGCGGGCGAGGAACTTCGTCATATCAAGTGGTGAGATGATATCCGTGATTTGAACTCCGTCGGCTTTGCCTCGGATGATTATCTGACGTCCAACGCGAAATTCCCAACTGTCGGAATGGTAGTCCATATACGCCTCGCGCAGCTCCAGTCCTGAACGACTCTTAACAATTTCGTTGTGTTCAAGATTCGACGAGACAAACCACGATGTCATATCGGCTTCATACTCCGCTTCGGTGCGCAGTCTGGTACGCGAACTGAGATAATCGTTGGGCGCTTTAATCCGGACAGCATGGTAGCTGTCCACGAAACCGCTTACGTACAATTCAGCGTGGATGACATTGAGAGAGGCGGTAAACAGATAAAGAAAGAGGCATGTGATTTGAATCTGCTTATGATAAGCGAATGAAAAACGCTTCACTTAAGTCGCCCCTTTTCCAGATTGGATACGCGGAACAGGTTGTCACTTATACCCAAGTCATATTCGACCTCTTCCATCTCCAGGATTGTTCGGTGGTTTTCTTGAATGTTGTTCATCTCCATCCTGAGGATCGTCCAGTATCCCTGATGCTTGCGAACATCCTGCGTTGTCAGGGTTTTCAGCAGCGCTCCCTGACGGTCGTAGTATTCAACCTTATGAGCAATTAGCGCATCCTGTCGAATCCACTTGATGGTTTTAGAATACATATCATCATCCGACTTGGGAACTGACTCCACGACCCAGCATTTAATTCCATCAATCTCCTCCTCACGCAGCAGGGTATGTTCGTCTTCATCGACCGAACGGTCTCCCATATCGTCGTATGTGAAATCGGTACCCATGAAGTAATCGTTCTTGGACGAGCCCGCTATCCGACGTACTTTTTTCAGCGCAGGCAGGTAGAGCCATCGGTCGTCATTTTTGGTCTGATCGTCGTATTCCCACGATAGGAATCCGACCCCCTTCACATCCGCCGGCTTCATGAACTGCATTATGCTCTTCGTATCCTTGCCGTATTCCTTAGAATAAGATACGATTGTCCGCTCTCGCTTGCGTCCGCGTTTATTGATCAGGGTCATGTGAAGGGTCGTTTTTATATCCTCACCGTCGGGACGATTATCGACCATCATAATAATCTCACGACCGGATGGATCGTTCTCCTCTGCCGTTAAGTGTGGTGTAATAAACGCCATCACTATGACCGATATAAACAGGATTATTGAGTCCTTCATTTAGATGACTCCTGTGTGAGATCGTTGTTCTTCCTTCATCCACCTGAAGGAAACAATGTTCAAGAGAATGCTGAACGCCAATACAAACGTCAGCAGCACGATCTGGCGCGAGTCAACAGGACTCTGCTGAAGATGCTCTATTGGATGATAGATGTTCATCAGCGTGAACAGGATGCTGATGACGAAATTAGAAGTCCTGAACCATTTCTCTTCCAGGAATGGCACGAGCGCTATTATTACTATCGGAAGCAGGTATAAAATGAGCATCATCCACACCATTGATGCTGGAACAGCGCCTGTTGCGTCAGGCATGGCGATTTCTGCTCCGAAGAAAATGGGCAGCACCGCCAGAAGCATATGAGTGGTTATCCCCAAGAAGAACACCACCCATAGAATTATGATCTTTTCTCTGTTTGTCACTATTTACTCCTTTAATCGATCGCCGGGGAGATCATTACCGACCGACGAGTCCCTTATGATGCGAAGAATAGGCAATGCTTGTTAAGCTTAACTATCAATATAAGGAGCGTCTATCATAAAATCAATAGTGTTTGTCAATATTTACTCTTAGATATTTTTATGCTTGGGAAAACCATCCCCACATCTCTTCTATACTTTGCATACTCCTCGCCGTATTTTGCGAAAAGATCCCTCTCCTCGAAGTGAATGATGAGTAAATAAAGAATGCCGTATAGAATAGAGAAAAGAAAGGCATACATCGACCTGAAGAGGATCGCCATTCCAGCGGCAAATATGAAATTACCCAAATATAACGGGTGCCTGGAAATCCCATATATGCCCGTTGTGATCAATTCGGCTTTACCTTTCAAAGCCGACAGGGCTCCTATCAGCCTTTGAGCGATAATCCTGATAATGAAACTTCCCGCTATCAGGATTATTCCGACTGCTATAGCGGCAGGGGTTGGAATTGTAATCTTCGGTCCTTCGGTGAAGGGGAGGATAACAGGCGGGGCTATAAAAGTGGACAGCATAAAGACCCTCATAAGAGGCTTCGGTATATTGCTTCCGACCCAGTTCAGCCGCTTTGCCGAACTGAATATCACAATTACCGTTATATATCCCATCAAATAGACACAAACCCAGAATAGAGGACTACGCAACACCCGAATCTCCTGCCTGTTTGTAAAGGATAAACCCCCAAACCGCCATCAGAATACAGACCGGAAGAACGAAGAAGGGACCCATCCCTGGATTATATCTGAAGATCACCAGACCGACCGTCGGTAGGAAGTGGCAGACACCAAATATGGCTCCTAACAGGTATGCCCATCTCGCCTTTAGTAAAGAAAACATTATGATGACAACCAGAATGGCAATCGAGACGAAAACGCTGTAATAAACGCCTACAGCGATGATGTCACCCGGATGACTGAAAATCATCCTCTGCGCGCCGTGAGGTTCCTTAGTTACGAGCCAGAACAGCCGGAGTAACAGCAGCATGATGTAGATGTACCAAGCCTTTTTCATCTCATCGCTCTTTCGCGTCCCGCTGATTCAGTGAAAGCTCTCGGTATGCCTTGAAACTGAAGTAAGCTATCAACAACCCGTGAACGCAGATAGTGGGACCGACGATGTAATGGCGGCACACCTGCATAATCGGGAAGAGCAGCCCGACTGCGCCGTTCAGGATGCCGAGTATAGCTGCGAACAGATAGACCAGCCTGTATTGCTGAACCAACAACGGTATGATCACAGCCCAGGCTATCGTTCCCGCCCAGAACAGCGCATCTATAAACGGATTGCCCTGGCGGAGTCCGTGTGATTTTATCAACTCCATTGTAACCTTGAAAAGAAGCTGCAATATGATCAGAACCAGGGCTATATTTTCTGGTTTTGTTGATTTATTATTACTCATTATGAACTCCGATTATGTAAAACACCGTAGCGCTGGCGTCTCGCCGGCATTTGCCCCCACTTGTCGGCGAGACGCCAGCGCTACGATTTCTTAAGGGAACGACAAAAGTGCCTGGATTCCCGCCTTAACTCGTTAACTCGTTCCCACGCTCCAGCGTGGGAACGCATACCTTACCATTTAGTTATACTCCAAATAACCCTATACATTCCCACGCTGGAGCGTGGGAACGAGTTATCTTCCCCGGTTTCCTCATTCCCAACTTGATTGGGAATCCAGTAAGTCCTTGAATTCTCTGGATTCCCAATCAAGTTGGGAATGAGGAAAATAAGGGGACAGTATACCTATTTTTATGAATTCTCTTTAAAATAACGACAGTCCATAGAAAAAATAGGTATACTGTCCCCTTATTTTCCTTGTATAGTTGTTTCTTACAAATTGAACGATACCACAATTTTATAATTAGTCCCCATTGCCGGAACATAAGAACCGAATGGTTTATAATCCGCACCAAAAACGTTTTTCACAGCCAATCTTAATTTGGGAAATCCCGGCAGTGAATTGGAATTCAACCCAACGTTTGCATTGAAGACAGTATGCGCTTCAGATGAAATATATCCCCATGGACCGGCAGGAGCTCCTGCCGGGATTTCTGCTATTCTGTTTTGTTCCGCGGCATATTCAATTTCTAACTTAAAGTAATAACCGGTTACCCAGTTACGATTTACAAGCCCGTGATATTTCAGATTCCCTGTTACTTTCCAAGGTGGTATTCCAAATAATGGAGCATCGTCCTTGTCGCTGAATAAATCTACTCCATAGACGTATGAAGTCCCCAAACCTACAAACAGATTGTTTGATGGTCTAATGACTCCATTAATACGATAAGACATAGATAACTCACCACCCATAATTTTAGCGTCTGTATTTTTGTATGTAAAGTCTATATCATCATGTTCAGTATCAAGGGTTTCATTGATGAAATCATATAACCTGTTATAAAACAATGCAAAGTCCCATTGCAATTTGTTTTCCATACCGATTCCTCTGAATCCAAAGTCTAAATTCCAGCCATATTCAGGTTTTAAATCCGGATTTCCAAGTTTTATTCCTTTGCAACTGATAACTTCAGTGAATAATTCTTCTGCTGTAGGCATGCGGAAAGCCCTGCCGAGATTCAAGGATAAATACAGTTTTTCTTTGGGAGAAAAAACCAACCCTGCATTCCCACTAAAAGCCGTTCGGTTTTCTATCCGTTCATCTATTCCTCCATGCTCTCCCTCATGCACCGCAGCCTCGTCATAACGGATACCGGCAATCAAACGGATATTTGAGGATAAGTTCCATTCATCGTTAATAAACGCTCCAATATCATATTGACCCGCGTTCTCATATCCTTCCAATGTACCTTTAGTATCATTATAATAATCAATTAGATCGGTAGGGTTATCCAAAAGGAAATAGTACCAGTCAAGACCGGTTGTCAGCTTGTTATCAGGCGAAAGGTTTAAGGTCGTAAATAATTGTCCACCCATATAATCGTCACGATAGTGAACCAAATCAAGGACTGATAATTTACCCGTAACAGTGTTGAATTTGTATTTGTGATAATCACGTGTTCCAGTGTCATGATAAATATTGAACTTCATTGTTTGGACAAATAGTTTTGGTGAATAAGTGTAATTCAGCGCTGAGTGAAAACGTTCTTCTACATTCCTGATTTTTGTGAAATAGTTTGCCGGTCCGTTGAAGCCTCTGGGTTTTCCCCAGTCGCCATAATGGTAATTAGCACTGAAGATAAACTTATGTTCATCCGAAGATTTGTAACCGGAAGTTATTGATAGATCACGATCTTCCAAGTCGCTGTTTTCGGCGGTTTTTCCATCGCTATAAGTGTAATCATTAGTATGCCTATATTTTCCACTAATGATAAAACCGTAATTCTCACGTTTGTAACATACCTTTGCAACCTCCAGCAACTCGTTGTTATTACTTCCGTAACCGGATGATAATCTGGTATTTGTTCCGGTATCACCGAAAGGCTCACTGTTAACAATATTAATAATACCGGAAATAGCGCCGCTGCCGTAAATTACAGAACCGGGACCTTTGACAATCTCAATCTTTTTACTGTCATAGATGTTCATATCCTGCCCGAAATAACCACCGGGGAATGTCCCGATACGCCGGTTACCATTCTTCATAATAATAAGCCTTTTAGAATTCATTCCTCGCAGGAGAATCGGTGAATGATACTCCCAGACTTGTGTAAAGGCAGGATTAGAAGCAAGCATATCTATCATATTAGACTGCATATTATCATCAATTTGTCTGCGCGAAATTATAGCTGCAGATTTAGAAAGTTTATTGATTTGTTGTTTGTAAAGAGATGCGGATACAATGACTTCTTCTAATCGAGAAACCTTGGGATTCAAATATACTGTTATTATCTTCGAAAGCAGAGTATCGGTAACCACGAGTTCGTTTTTAATATATCCAATATGCGAAAAGACCAGGACAGATTTCTTTATATTTTCTAAAGAAATCTCAAATCGTCCGTTTCGATTTGATGTTGTCCCTTGGCGAGAGTTTATTATTGATATATTTGCATATTTTACAGGCGCTCTGGTTTCCGCATCCAACACCACACCGCTTAATTTTAAGGAGTTATAGCAATGAGCGGAATTATTAAATCCCATCATTAATAGCAAAATCAATGCAGATATAACATAAGAACGTAAATTTATTCTAAGTATCAATTGTTCTTCCTATTTTATGAACCTGAGCGCCGAAGCTTGCTTCGGCATTCGGTGTATTTGTCAGGTATTCCTCACCGCAGAGAGCGCGGAGAGCACAGAGTTTAAAAAGCATTCCCGAAGGGAATGAATATGAATAGCGGTGGGTGAAACCCCATAAGCGCTCTAATAAGAAACTTGACATCAGGTAGTTTATGTATTATATTCTACCCTATGAAAACATCACTATTAAATGAAGATTGGGCCATCCTTACTAAATTCTTGCCTAAAGGGTG
>JAVCDD010000163.1 GCA_030765125.1 Candidatus Hatepunaea meridiana | reverse complement strand
TACGCGATTACCTGTGGAACAAGGCGATGACCGGGGACATAGCGGCGGCTACCGAGTACCGGATGCTGGAGGTAACGATGATAGATCTGTACCATAAAGGTTTGCTTAAGCCCATGAACAGGTTCACAGGAAAGGGAATGATTAAAGTGATGGGAGCCCCACGCTGGTAGAAAACGAGGAAGGAAATGAAGGAAATGGGGGGTGGGGGATGTTATTGAACGAGACTTTTGACACCAATAAAAAAAATCAGCCATTCCTCAACTTGAATCGGAGAAGGTTTTGCAGTAGGATATTCCTCCCAGTACGATTGTCGGGAAATCTCTATTGCTTTCACATTTTAAATCCGATTATATTGATAAATAGGCTTAATCTTGCGATTAAAGTAACTACCCTTTGAAGGTGAGTCTAACAATTCCTCAAATATCGATTGAGGCACTTCATAATATTCGTATTCACCTCCACTAAGAAATCGAATCCGAAGAATCTGTTCTTCTTCATTGTAACCGATCGCTTCAAGGTTACTTGAATCGACGTAAATCATTGTAAATACCATTATTCTTCACCCGAATTTTTAACGGATTTTCTTCGCCAATACTTTAATGCTTCATTGTAAAGTGCTGAATCTGGGCGCCTATGTCGCCAAGCTTCAGGCATATCCGGATCATCACCTCGCGGACGTTCACCTGACTTGAAAAATTGTATTCTTGAAGGAATCGGCATAGCTTCCCCTATTACCAATCCTTCTCCTGTCCTAAGCGAGGGTAGCATACTAGAAATACTACCCAAATCATCAGGCATTGCAGCCTCGACTTTTGATCTATCAGCAGTATTTGACAACCGTAATGCAAGCATAGTTCCACATTGACTCAGGACAGAACTATCTACTTCGGTTGGTCTTTGAGAAATCACACATAGTCCAATGCCATATTTTCTACCTTCTTTTGCTATTCTTGAAATCGCACGATGCGCGGGACTGTCTCCACCTTCATGTAAAAAAAGATGCGCCTCCTCCATGATGATTAGAAGTGGTTGTTCCCTTCCACTATTGATAAAGGTTCTTTGTGATTTGATGCCCAAAACAAAATGTCATAGATGATTGTCAACATTGTTCCAACAATTACTGAAAGAATTTCTGAAGGAATACCGGATACATCAAGAATTGTAAGAGGTTTTTCATGTCCAACCCATGAGCTTACTAAATAATCAAGGTCTTTCTTAGTCTTTCCATCTTCGCCAGGAGTTAGGTGTTTACCAGGATTAAGTAAGAAATCGTATCGATCGTCTTTTATTCGGTTTTTTAATAACTCTAATTGTTTTGCAATATTAAGAGGACTAGGGTGTTTCCAGGGAGCGTTGGTGCTTGGTACAGGAGCAGGATAAATGTTCGATTCTAATTTCTTAATGCTTCCAATAGTTTCGGGTTTGCAATGTTGTTTGCCATCTCGATCCTCAAAAGTTTGTCTCTCGTAATCATCTAGATCATACCATAACTTTTTTGCGCTAAAGGGAATAGGTGAATCAGAAGAAATGGCTTCTATAGGTAACCCCAATTTCATCAATTTAGTTGTTTTTTTCTTTAATTCTATGAGTCTTTCTCGAATAGATGTATCAGATCTGGGTTGCATATCTCCAAGTGTTATTCTCTTAAATTCTTCAAACGGCAATGCCCAATAAGGAACAAATAATTCTCTTTCCTTTCTCTCTTTATCGGAATTAATTTTAAAAACCTCACTATATTTACCAACTGCGCTAGAGTACTCACCATGTGGGTCGATTACCAGGACTCTAGCAGATGGAAATCCTCCCGTTGCGATAGCCTCAAGTAGTACGGAAACAAGATTTGTTTTCCCCGCTCCACTTGAACCAACGATACAACTGTGACGAGTTACGAATTTGCCTAAATCAATCTTACCTTCTATTCCTGATGAAGCTGCCAAGTTTCCGATAGTTATACTACGTTCTTCCTCCATTGAGCTATAAATTATTTTAATATCGTCATGTGTTATAAGGTGAACTTCATCGTTAATCGTAGGATATTGGCTTATTCCTCTTTCAAAGATACCTCCGATAGACTCTCCAAACAGGGTCCCAGTCATCCATCTATTCCCAACCTGACTATCATTTTTGTCCGAATCAGGAGCAGCAGCAGCACCTACCAATGTACAGACAGCATACAATTGAGTGAATCCAATTGGAATCCGTAGAAACGCTCCTACTTGTCCGACTCTGTATGAATAACCATCGACCATCATTAAGGTTGGGATATTCTCACGCAATCGGATAGTGATCACACCACCTTTTACTGACTCAATATAGCCTACGAGGGTACTATCCGGGTTAGTCATCTTTTGTTCTCTTCTCGTCTCTCAAGGATATAGTATTTAAAAATTTACAGAACCATGCAAAATCTCCCAAACGCATAGTTCCTAAATGTTCATCACCTATTTCATCTTCAATTTTTTCACTGGTAATTGAAGCTTCACTATCAAATGCATAGTCCATAAATTCATGAGTCTTTTTGTCAATACTTCGATTAAGTTTCCAATTCCCTTTCACACATTTTTGATAAGCCATTGAAGGGCTAATCACTACGAAGTTTGAATTTTGTTTTGCTATTTTTGCTATTAGGTGGCTATCATCAAAATCTTCAAATTGAAGTGACACAATGTTAGTTTTGGGATTACTATTAAGACCACTAAATAAAATCTCGTTTATGTGCTCATCACCAAAGCTATATCCGCAAGTAATCAATATTGAGTATGGGTTTTCAATAAAACGTATCAGCCGATCAAGAATTGCTCTATATGGCAAACGTTTGGATTCTTGATATTTGTCATAAGAGGGAAAAATCATTTCACCTGTTGTCGATGGTTCTGTGCGGATGATTATGTCATTTTCGAGTTTCCAGTTTACAGATCCATGAATTTTCCATATTCTTGTCCATGATTTTGGTGTGTATTCTTCTTTATCAACGCTTTCTGCAAAAAAACGTGGTTTGTAAGAACCAATAAATCCGTCGAAAACCGGTAAATTTCCTTTTCCAAATGCTCGCTCAATTAAAACATCATAATTCGTTGTGAAGATTTCTATCGGATGGCTACGTTTAGCTTTTCTAATCCAATTTGCAAACTCATCATGTGGTATTATACTTGGCATTTTGTCTTCGTCAATTTGTACTTCTTCTGCGATTTTTTTACGGATTGTTGTCTCAATTTGTTTGAGTTGATCTTTATTGAGTCCTATAAGATTATCCTTTTCACCTATAGCTTCTATTTTATGTTTTATGTTATTGAGTATGTTCTCTATATTAAATTGAAGCTTAATTTCATCACATTGTTCTTCTAGTAATCTCCAAGCAATTAGATAAGGTTTACCCATCTTACCAACGGAAGCTTTACACCCTTCAGTAAGTTTTGCCATTTGTGGAATTAAGGGAATGAAACTCCTTTTTTTTCCTGTTTTTGGTTTTGGAGCAATGTTGAAACTGCAAGAGGTTCCTGCTCCAAATAGAAATGCTAAATGCATATCCTTAGTTGCTAAATGATTTCGTAGATTAACGACGATATCGTATGGATCATGTGTTTTCATTTGAATTTCATTCATCTTGTTGTGTTTATTTTCACGGCTTACACCCCTTACACGGCTCATATTCCTGTTCGATAGACTGTTCTCGTGTCAGGGCACGTTGACGAGTGAGCGAGTTAGCGGGTGAACGAGTGATCGGGGAACGGATGCCACCCGGTGAACAGACCAGGACAATAAACAGTATCTGTTTCATGGTTCGATCTATGTTAGACTGTTTTGAACGATAGGTGTTGATTAAGTACCAAGTTTAAGATAGTTAACTGTTTTGGGAAATGCAAGGGTTCATTTATTGTTAAATTGTTGGATGCTGGATTCCCAATCAAGTTGGGAATGAGGAAGGTAGATTTTTCATTGTTGGATTGTTGGATTGTTCGTTACTGCCGGGAAGGGATAATCCCTCCTGTCCCTCCTTTAGAAAGGGAATTATACATTTAACTCCCTTAAACAAGTTAAGTAGTTTAATGTAAAAGAGATACGGAGATGACTAATCAAATCAATGAGCGGTTGATAATATCTGAAGAGGATCAGAAACGAGTACAGAACTTGTATTGTGAAATACTTGAGTTAATGAATGAAAGAGGTTTATATCCTCACCATCATTCAATTAGTGCTTGTAATGGAACGGATTTGAATCCGGAAATTCTATCACGTAAACCTAATGTGGAGATTAGGTTGGAGATAGATTTAGAACTATATAAATAGAGTATTACAAAGTAAGTCCTTGTTTGCTCGGGGGTTTGTTTGCTATACTTTTACGAAATACGCTAATATTACTAGTGATTATGCGTAGTTCAGCGGTCATCTCGTTGTAATTAGGTTCACCTGATTGATTAAAGAAATGATTATAATTTTCTCTTAAGTTTTCTGCTAAAATAGCGGAAGCGATTAAATCATATTCGTTGTCAGTAGTCATTTTGAACTCCGTTTTTGTTAGGTTTTAGGTAAATAATTTATACAAGTAAATGGGTAAAGTCAATTGATGACAAACGAAAAAGGAGTGGGAATTTAAAGAGTAGGGAAGTTAAATATATAATTCCCTTAAGAAAGGGGGATTGATGAACGAATTATATGAAATGTTGGGAGGGATGAGGTTGGAGAATGTTAGAAAGTGAGAAAGGGGGACGGAGTAGATTGCTTCGTCTCTTCCGCCTCGCCCTGCCGCCAATCCCGGACAATACCTGATCCTCATAACCTAAAACCTATAACCTGACACCCGATCCCTAATTCGCAGTTTCTCTATTATTTTTTATATTTTTGAAAAATAGTAATTTATGCTTGTATTCTTAAGATATTCATGCGTACCTTTAATCGACAGACTTTAGATCGAGACGTTAGGAAGCGCCTGAAAATGCAAAGAATGTTGTTCTGCTTGAATAATGTTACCGTTTGGTTGATGGGTCGGTCGTCCGGTGAGGTCCGAGTTTAAGAAAGGCGCACTTATAAATTACGGCTTCCGGAATACCCGTCACTTCGAGTTCGAAGCCACGATTGGCACTGGATTGCCCCTACTAACGGTATTTTCGCGATTGCTACATTGAGCCGAGACACTCCCATGACGAAATTTTAAGAGGAAAGTATTATGAATCGCAGGCTTTATGTTGGCAACCTTGCCTACACAACTACTAGCGAACAGCTTCAGGATCTATTTGCCGTTCACGGCGAAGTTGTTGAAGTGAAAATTATCACCGACAGAGAAACAGGTCGTTCCAAGGGATTTAGTTTTATTGAAATGGCGACAGACGATGGTTGCCGCAAAGCGATCCAGGAATTGGATGAACTCAGTCTTGATGGTCGTAACATTAAGGTCAATGAAGCGAGAGAGCGGGTGGAAAGATCTCCGCGCTCCGGTTTTAGTGATCATCGGCGCTAACGGTTTCTGAGGAAATCATGCCAGGGGCTGTCCTGCTAAAGGGGCAGCCCTTTGTTTTTTTGGTCATTATATTAAAAAGCAGATGGCTTTGCTTGCTTTCGGGTGAACTATCAAATTAAAATCCGGTGGGTGCCAGGCTTTGCTTGCAAAGCTTGAATTTGTAAGTTATCAACCAGGTCAGAAGGTTTCCTCACTTACTGAAACCTGACCTGGTGAGCAAGTCAGGGCACCCTGGCTCACCATCTTACTTCTTTGCTTCCTCGTTGCTTCTCTCACTTCGTCACATCTCCGTCACACCCTCTATCCCTTGCCCATCAAAGCTTTCACTGCCCTCTGTGACGATGTTATAGTGCAACGCTTCCCGCACGTATATTTCATACATCAAATCGTCCCATGTTGCATCGGGTAGTAGTTTATCTATCAACCTGTGTGCATCTTCTTTTTTACTACAGTCGACATTTTTGTTTCTCCTTATCATTTTTACAGATTCATTCTAATTGGTTCCCTACCGAACGGTTGAGTATCGTAGCCCGGATTCTCCGAATCCGGGGATGTTTTTCGGTTTATATGGCAATCCCGGTTTCGGAGAAACCGGGCTACGTTACTGGTGCGATCTGTTAGCTTCTAACCTCCAATTCTCTTTCGATCCACGCGGGATCCCGGCGCATGGGTAAAACGGCAACAACCTGGGCGATATTGCCTTCTATTTGGTAGTAGATAGCAAAAGGAAATCGTTTAGAAAGCATCCTATAAAACCCAAGTTTTTTATTGTGGATACCGGCATATAGGAAGAGTGATTCAATATCGCTGACTAACATTTCTTCGTTAAGTTCAAAATTCGCGTAGAAAATAAGGGGACAGTATACCTATTTTATAAGTATTCTTTGAAATAGCGATAGTCTATAGAAAAACAGGTATACTGTCCCCGTATTTTCCCTAAAAAGCCTTTCCGTTTTCCAAGTCGTCGGCAACTTCGCTTAAAACAATGACGTTTTCTACATACATGATTAGCGCTTCTTCTTCAGTTCTTCCAGTGATATGAATTCAGTTTCACCGCTTTCCAATTTTCTTTTTCTTCTTTCAAGAACATCTCCGTGCCAGGTTGGAGAGACTATTTTGGACTCTTCATCCAAAAGGGATTCCCAGAGCGCCTCCATTACCTGAAGCTGTTCCATTGTGCTCATTCTCTTGATTTCCATGGTATTCATTTTAATATCCTTTTTGAGACTAATAATTATTAGATTAATCCGCACAGGATACGGATACAGTATAACTGATTTAATATAACAGAACATCTTCCAAATGTCAAGTTGCAGTATCGTAGCTCGGATTCTCCGAATCCGGGGATGTTTTTTAGATTTATATAGCAACCCCGGCAGGATAAAAGAAATAGCTCACCTTAGTAAAGCCAGTGCTTTTCGTCTGACTTCCTCTGCTGGAATCGGCTGAACATTGCCTTCATCGAGTTCTCGGGCTCTACGGTTTGCCTCTGCCAACCAATTTTCAGCTATTTCATCTTCTGCCGACGCTTCAAGGCT
>JAVCDD010000329.1 GCA_030765125.1 Candidatus Hatepunaea meridiana | reverse complement strand
ATAACGTCTCTGGCGTCATCACCGCAGTTCCCAGCAATGGTGTCAACTGCCTTGGCATATCGAGCATCGCGTTTGATAGTTTTCGGTGAGACCTTGTGTTGATGAGCGAGGCGCTCTGCTGTATTTACCGAAGGGTCATTTTGACCTTTCAAGGGGATGCTTTCATTTTGAACGAGGTTATCGAGCTTATTGCGCTTCTGGTTCTGATACTGTTTCCCCCTGATATAGCTCAACTGATCGGGAGATAGATTGCGCCGACCGAACTGGTTGTTGATGATCCATCGCCTAACGGCATTGCGGTCAGGCAGGAGTAGCTCGGTAGTTTCATAGTGGATATTATGTTTCTGACATATCTCAAAGCGGTTATGTCCATCCAACAGAATACCTTGACCACTCCAGACTACGAGAGGATCCCGGCAGCCCTCAGCCAGCAAGTTGGCTTCAAGCTGTTGCCGTTCATCACTTGAAAGAGGTGGGATCAGGGCTTTGAACGCAGGATCAATAGTTATGTTTGTTGTCATTTGGTTATCTATGTTAAATCTTGTGTATATATGAATCTGGCAGCAAAGGGAGTTTTGAACCCTTCTCCCCAGCGAGATGACCATTTTCACCTTGCCCTTCGGAGGGATCAGTCGCTTTGAAATTGTGCATAGGTTGCTGTTTGCGCATTTTAGTGCCTTTGGAATCGCTTTGAAATTGTCGCAAGGCGTTCAGAAACGCCTTAAAATGCCTTTGTGATCACTTGTGAATTGTTCAAGGCAATTAGGGCCACCGGAGGGCGTCTTAGAAAGCGTCATATACTTGGTGTTATATGACCCTTTCACCAGTTCCGATCTCTAATTAATAAAGACTTACAGCCACCGATTCCCCGACCTATGCGACCTCTTTTTTTCGTTTTCAACTGTCATAAGAATTCATTACTTCCTCAAGAATCGTTTTTTGATTATAATATATTAGGTGCTCTTCATATTCATTCATTCATTAAATCAGGAGGAAAAGAACTTGCTTACTGTACATTTTTACAATCCACCTTGCTATAAACATCAGACTGAGGAAATTAACAACCCTTCGAATTTGCATGAGTCCAAAGATCAGCCAAATCCCTTGGAAAGATCGCAACCTAATAAAAAATACGGTTTCGCATTTCGTTCCAGATCTTCTACTGGTGATCCAAAAACGATAATTGAGGTTAAAATGGACGTTATGAATGGTGTTGTAGATCCAACCTCAATTGATCGGGAATATTGTTACACATATACTCCAGAAAAACCGGATAATTGGACTTCGTCGATTGACTATCACCGATACAGTCAGAAGATCAAGGGATCGCAAATTGTCTGGCACAAAAGATTGATTTTTAGACGACGTCAATAATCACAAATCGCCCACGTTCGCCGACTGCAGTGAATCGAGCAACCACTCCAAGCTGCCTCCAGTTTGCCGACACGGTCGAACCGGTGCGTCCGTTTTCGCATCATATCTCCTCGATCTCTGCGTCTTCGATTTCAATGGCAGCCCCCGGCAGACTTCGCATCTCTTTCCCGGAATCGAGTTCCTTCTGACGCTGTTTAGTCTTCTCAATCAATTCCAACGCCCACTGCGCCGGACTCGGCAGGTTAATGTCCATTCCCTTCCTGGCATGCCTGGTAATCTTTAGCGCTTCCAGATGCCGGATGAGTGTCTTGGAAAGGAAGTCCACACTGTTAGGCTGGGCATCACCTTCAATAGCGCGCTGCAACCGGATAAACACCATACCTGCGGTCACAGCGATAGCATAGTCGGCGGAATCATTCATGTCTGGGATGTCCTTCTTAAGTCCATCCATGAAGCGATTAAACATCACTTCTTCGCCTGGTTTCAGGAAGCGATCCACAAAGCAGCCGTGCACCAAAGCATTAAGACTGCCCTTCGGCGCTCCGCCATGATTCTTAGGATTAGCTCCATGCACACGACATACAGAATATCCCTTAACTGCCGGATTCTGGCAGCGCTCTCCAGTTCTTTTCGCTTTCGCAATACATCTTTTAGCATCCTTAAAAGCCATATTCGACATCCATTATTTTGAGGGTTATTTATCAGTAGCAGCGCGGGCGCTCGTTTTTGCTATAATATCCAGAGTATTCATCACATTTCATTCGTTCAATCCGATTTACAGTGATCATCATTTATTATGGGGTGGATAGGGTCTAATCTTCCATCCTGCCCACTTATCCCATCTAACCAGCCGGAAGACATACTGCGGAAACTGCTGTGCTGCTACCTTAATCTTGACATTGGCGTCATCCATCATGAACCCTTTTACCTCGTGGAACTCAATTGATCCATCAGACAGCATAACTTCGAAGTCCGGTTTGTAATAGGTTCGATCAGCCAGCTTAAGATTATGCCGTTCGAAGCTGTAACTATGAATTTCACCGGCAAGCTGGAGGGTACGGAGATGGTCGGCGTATCTTTTTTCAAGATTATTCATACTGTTAGGGGTTTTGGTTCGACCTCTTCCGTGAAAATGACAGGTTCTTTTCAATTGGATACCTTCCTGTTATAAACTTTTGGACGACTTTTGGACACTTATGGACGCGAAATTCCAAAACAATTCCAGAAGTTACTCTAACTTAATTATTTATTAAATAATTAGATAAAACAATAATAATATACTTATGGACTTTTGGACGCACTCCTATACACAAACATGAGTGTATACACCCTCAATAAACGTCCAAGAGTGGCTTAACTCGTGTTATATCACTAACATCTTTTGGAAATCTTTTGGAATGTGAATTCCAGAAGTCGCTTAACTCGTGTTATATCCTTAAGTTCTTTTGGAATGAATAATTCCATAAGTTGCATCTATGCTAATCCTCATCTTTATTGTCAATAGCGACATATGCGATCCGACCACGTCCTGCAGTCTTGATCTTGGTCAGAACGATTTTTCCACCGTTGATAAGTGTCTCAATAGCTGGTCTTCTATCCTTTGGTGCAAAGGAACGAAACGGTTTTTTTTTATTCATATCTCTTTCTGTAACTCCTTTAGTACCAGCCGAAAGAATCGCCTGATAGAAATCGTTGGTCATCTTCTCGAACGGACTATCGGCAACCCGCATCAAGACTTCACAGGCAAGTTTCTCTACATGGTAGCTTACAAACTGAATTGCCCACCTTGCGTGTGGTTCATCTACAATAGGATCGTGAATGTTATCAGCACAACCACAGACCAGAGCAATCTTATCGGCATGTTCCCAGGCTCGTTTCCAGAGATCACAAGTAGTTATCTCGCTGCAACTATTAATTATTTCATTGATATCCTGTTCGAACTGATCTAACAACTTTCGAGCAATATCCGTTTTATTGACGATGACCGGTGAAGCCGGGTTTATCCCACTCAGGTTACCATTCCCTAACCGCAGCAATTGAACTGCCCTGATCCATTGTAAGATGACAGCAGGCACATCCGGTGGGTTTGGTAATCGTCGCCGGGGAGGACGCGGCGCCTTTGAGTTATCCACGACGATGAAACGATTGAGATAACCGGATACGATATGCTTTGAAGTGATCGACTCGTAAAAGCTGTCCGGAGTTGTAGTCGCATGTAAAGAACAGCATGGATATTCGATCTTGGAACGTGGTCTGAGTCTTTGATCTGCGTATTCAGTGCCAACAATTATAGCATCAGCGCTGCTGAACAATTTTATAAAGTTGGTCATGATCTCGAGGTTATAACGAGCGGTGTTTCTGAGTTGTAAAGACTGCATTAGCTGCCCGAACTCGTCCAACTGAAAAAGAACACTGGATGTCATTTCCAACCGTGTCATGAGCGCCTGCCCGCTGGCGAGGTTCTCACCGCCGTTGAATTCATTGAGGTCAGCGGTATTCAGGATTACTTTGACCATTTTACGTGGATGTTCCTTACCGCTGGCGGTTGTTCCGATACTTACAAGATAGAGATTTGTTCGGAGACCGGATTCAGCACGAACTTTCCGTCCCAGGATCGTTCCCGCTAAGGTCAATGCTGCATTTACGGCATACGGTGGTTGCGGATATGGAGCGGTTTCCACGATGAATCTGGTAATATCTCCAATGATTCCGGGTGGATTATAAAGTCCTTCAGGTGTAACTTCCGATATTGGACATCTTACAACTTGTTTGTGCTTTTCAGTCAGAGACAAACCATCAGGTTCAATCCATCCATTCTGTTTTGCCAACCAGAATAATGTCGACAAACCGATTCCGCCATCAGATGAGAGATTCCGCCAGGTTCGATGCTGATCTCGTGGTTCATACTTTTCGGATTGTATTGACCATTCCGTCCAGATGCCATAAGCCTGCCGTCCGGCATGTGTAGATTTCAACGCCATACCGATCTTCAGCCAGGTTTCATACGGGTCAGCGTTAATGAATGCCAGAGCGGATCGCAACTCCAGAACTTTGGCAAGAGGCAGAATGACATCTTCAACCTCTACCTGTGCGCGTGATTGTGAATTATTACAAAGAACAATGAGCCAGTTCGGGACAGAAGCGACTGCTATACCATCAGTAGGATCACTCGATGCCTCCCATTCATAGCATCTTCCTGACCGATGTAAGCTGGATGGGGCAATAACGTAACCGCCATCGGCACGGACATCGACACTCTGACCGATCTTACTCTGACCTGAGGAAAGTTTGATCTCTTCAGGATATGTGAAATAAAGATGCCTACCTCCACTGCCTGTTATCACCTCGACAGTTGAAGGATAACCTTTGTCAACTTCCTGCCATGTCTCCTCACCACTGATGCCATTACCAAGTTTTATATCAATATCGATAACCAGTAACCGTCCCGATTTTTCACCGGTAGCAATGGCGATATTAGCCCATGGATACTTTTTCCACCACTGCCGTATCATATCAGGATCAGTAGACGCGTCATGGAAACCGTGCCGTGTCAGCGGATGTTTACCTGGGCTTGTGCATTTGGGATTGCCGCAAGTACAAGTGCCATCGCTGATGCTGTGCACCGGGAATACTGCCCATCCGAAAGAGGCATATATCAAAGCGGCATCAAGCATATCAGAACGGGACATAATCCACGTAGACTTTCAAATATGCCCAGGCTGCTCGCTGTATCATTGCACGTAACTGTTCCTGAGTGAATTCTGAAACAGGAACAGTACCCAACATCTCATTTTCTATTATTTCTCCTGTCAAAATGGAGCCTCCTCTTCTTCGATCAGTTCATATTTCTCCTCTTCCAAATCATCCTCTACTTCAATCTCTACATCCTCACCAAATCGGTACCTGAGTACTCGCCAGTATTTACCATCTTCCTGGACGTAGATGCGTGAGGCTCGTTTCAATAATTCTGTTACATGCAACGCTTCAGATATAGTCGTAACATCAGGATCACCGCCATGTCGCTCCCACCAGCGTCGTGCTTTCTTGGCAGCGAAACCGCCGTGTTCAAGGCATATCCATTCGGAGTACCATGACAGCGAGTTTTCGAAATAATCGACCCGTAACGAATCCGGTTTACCAACCTTGGTGTGTCTTGAGTAACGGATCTTCTCAACCTTTACCCAGTAGGATTCTTTCTGGCTAATTATCGGCTTGGTAGAGGCAGCCGGGTTAAGCTCCGGCTCCGGTGGCGGGAACTCATGGTTGCAATCCGGACAGTGTCGAAATCCCGCGAATATCACCGACCGGCAGCCGGGACAGGTTTTAACCGGTGCCTTGCCGTCGCCGTTCCGGGATGGATCATACGGATTGACGCGGTCGATCGGTCCGTGCCTCTCGATATTACCGGCAAAGTCCAAGACTATACAATTTTCCTTCTTGGGTGCGACACGCATGCCTCTTCCAGCAATCTGGACATACAGCCCGGTCGATTGAGTAGGGCGGAGGACAGCGAGAAGATCGCTGTTCGGTGCATTGAAACCAGTTGTGAGGATGTCGCAATTAGTGATGGCTTGAATCTCTCCGGATTTGAATCCCGTCAGGATGTAATCCCGCTCCATAATATTGGTTTCGCCGGTTACTGTTTCCGCCACAATGTTACATTCGCGCAACGCATCCCTGATGTTATATGCATGCTGGACACCAGTACAGAACACCAGCCAGGATTTTCGATCCTTTCCGTAATAGATAATCTCCCTGACGGCAGCCTTATTGATATCATCCTGATCGACAGCGCTCTGGAGTTCACTGTTAATAAATTCACTACCGCGCATATGAACACCGGATACATCTAACATCGTATTAGGAGCCTTGGTTACTAATGGGGATAAGAACCCCTCATCGATTAACCGCTTTACAGGTACTTCATACGCAACATCGGTGAATATCCGTGCGTCGCCTTCGGTCAACAGACCGCTGTCAAGTCTATAGTGCGTCGCCGTCAAACCGATTATCTTGACGCTCTCATTTATAGTGAGCATATCATCCAGAAAGCGACGGTACATTGT
>JAVCDD010000048.1 GCA_030765125.1 Candidatus Hatepunaea meridiana | reverse complement strand
TTTTCTGGATATGAGCCCCTTTTTGTCATTCCCGCGAAGGCGGGAATCCAGGAGAAACAATAAGTTGTCTGGATTCCCGCCTTCGCGGGAATGACAAAAGAGGGACTTTTCGGTCAGACACTAGTTAGCTTCCGGTTCGCTTAATGTTCGGTACCGTAAGTTTCTACGTGCACAAAGAAAGTAACGACAAGTCCGGATTTCATATCCATATTGTTTACTTGATTGCGGATAATAGAAAAAACTTCACCGGTTTAGCTCTATCGGTGTCAAGAGTTATTCCTCAACAAGAGTAACGTCATCTGCGCTTTTCTATAACCGGTTCGATGAACTAAAAGACGCCTTGAAGCAGAAACCGATAGTTTTACCGCCTTGGGATCCTATGGGGGTCTTTGGCGGTTATTAAATAAATTTCGTAGCCCGGTTTCTCCGAAACAGAGGATGCTACTAAGTAATTATATTTAAATTAAATAGAGGATTAATAAATTGATAATTAACAAGGTTATCCATGGTTTCAGGTTAATTAGAGAAACCAAAATCGAAGAAATATTATCTGTTCTCCGGCAATTTGAACACCAAAAAAGTGGAGCACATTTAGTTCATTTGGGAAATGATGACGATAACAAAGTGTTCGCAATTACGTTTAAAACCTTACCAGAAGATCACATGGGGATTCCACATATTCTTGAGCATTCTATCTTCAATGGATCGATGAAATTTCCAGTCAAGAATCCATTTGTAGAATTTGGAAAAGGAAGTCTTTCAAATAGTCTTAATGCTTCTACCTCTAAAGATTCTACTACTTATTATTGCGCTAGTACTAATTCGTTGGATATTTTGAATCTAATGGATTTATTCTTAGATGGTGTTTTCAATCCAACATTCTACTCCAGACCAGAGATTCTAAAACAGGAAGGTTGGCGCTATGAATTAAATAACCATTCGGATGATTTAATCTATAACGGTGTGGTCTATAACGAAATGAAAGGCGCGTTCTCCTCACCAATGATCATTCTCTTAAAGGAAAGTATAAAACCACTATTTCCCGATAATTCATACTTCTTTGAATCAGGTGGATATCCAACAGATATTCCAAAACTCACAAAAGAGAAATTTCTTGCTTTTCATGAGAAGTATTATCACCCTTCAAACTGTTATATTTACCTTTACGGTGATGGAAATCTTGAGGAATATTTAAAATTTATTAATGAGGAATATCTATCAGATTTCAATAGAAGTAACAAAATAGTTAAAATTCAGGAGCAGATACCTTTTAAAAACCCAAGGGAATCCAGATTGCACTATCCTGCATCTCATGATGAGAAAGAGAAGGACAAACATCATTTTTGTCTCGGTTTTACTATAGGAAAGTCAACAGATCCGGAATTGGTCTTAGCACTCACAGTTTTGGAAAAAATCTTGATGGGAACGCCAGATGCTCTGTTAACAAAGGAGCTCATAAGCAAAAAAATCGGAACAGAGATTTTTGGTTACGTTTTCGATAACTACAAACAACCAGTTTTCAATATAATAATTAAAAATTCTAGTTCTAAGTTTATTGGCAATATTCGAGAAACCATTTTAGAAACTCTCAGCAACTTTGTTAATAATGGAATTGATAACAGATTAATTAAAGCTTCGATCAACAAAATCGAGTTTTTACTAAGAGAATCTAATTTTTACGGGTACCCTAAAGGTATATTCTTCTTGGAATTAATTAGAAAAAACTGGTTTTTTAACGAAAACCCCGCTTCTCATCTTCAATTCAGCAAATTGTTCGAAAAACTCAAGGATTTATCCCAGGAAAGATATTTTGAAAACTTCATTAAACAACATTTATTAAATAATCCTCATAATAACCTGTTGATACTTGAACCTGATGCAGATTTTGTGCAAAATAACTCTGCTGCAGTTAAGAGGGAATTAGCGAGCATCAAAGCAGGATTATCAAGTGAAGAAATTACTTCTTTGGTTTCAGAAACCAGGGCATTCAGGGAATTTCAAGAAACTCCTGACAATCCTGATGATCTATTGACAATTCCGATGCTCAATATCGGGAATATTGACACCAAAGCCAAAATACTACCACTGTATGAAGATAAAATTGGTAATGTGAAAATTTTATCACACTCACTTTTCACCAATAGTATAACCTATCTGGATTTATACTTCGATACACATTCTATACAAGAACAACAGATATCATATATCCCTTTACTGGCAGAAGTTTTAGGAAAATTGGAAACGAGTAAGTATAGCTCCAGCGAAATTTCAAATGAGATAAACTATCACACTGGAGGAATTACTGCTTCTCCAGACATTATCTCGGAAAAGGATAACGATGATAAATTCTATCCGAAGCTTCGGATTCGATCAAAGGTATTTTGCGGAAAACTCCCCAAACTTTTTGAGTTATTGATGGAGATTATATGTTGTTCAAATTTAAAGCAATCTAATCGATTACGAGAGATCATTCAAGAACTTAGATCAAAATATGAGGATGATATTGGTTTTTCAGCAGACAGATATGCTGCTTTAAGAGTAAAATCCTATTTTTCTAAATTCTACAATTTCCTTGATCAAGTCGAAGGTATTTCCTTTTTCAAATTTCTTGTAGATATAGATGATAATTTTAAGGAAAAAGAAAGCGAAATTATCTCAAATCTGATAAGCATAAGTAATTCAATACTGAATAAGAATAATCTCCTTGTTAGCATTACCTCACATGAAAAGGATGATCCGGAGTTTAAAAGATCAGTAGACGATTACCTTAGAGAACTTCCTTTTGAAATACAAGGTAAAGAACATTACAAACTTGAGGCATTAAATTCAAATGAGGGAATTATTTTCCCAAGCAGAGTTCAATACGTTGCAAGGTCTTACAGTTATACAAAAGCCGGATTTGAATACTCAGGTTCCATGAATGTTTTGAAAAGAATTATTTCTTTTAATTTTCTTCATCAACGCATTCGTGAACAGGGAGGAGCTTATGGTGTTTATCCAATATTTAAAAGAAATGGAACTATTTGCTTTGTTACTTATCGAGATCCACACTTGAAGAAAACTTTAAACGTATTTGATAAAATTGCAGGATTTATAGACAAATTCAATGCATCCCAAAGAGAAATGACGAAATTTATAATTGGTGCAATTGGTGAAATAGATCGTCCCCTAAGAGCTAATGAGAAAGGTGCAAGGGCAGCAGAAAATTACATTTCTCATCTGACACAAGGTGATATTCAAAAGACGAGGGATGAAATTCTTTCAACTACCTTAAAAGACATTCGTAATTACGCTGCAATGTTAAATGAATTGGCAAAGCAGAATTACTTGACTGTAATTGGAAATGAAGAGAAAATAAATCAGAATCAAGATCTGTTTAATAGTGTTTATCAACTGTTTTAAGATTGTTATTATTTTATCTAACCAAATTAGAAACTTGCTCTGAAAGATATTTGTAACAGCATACTATTTTAACTGTAAATGGAATGACAGTTACGAAGCCCGGCTGTCCGAAACCGGGCTACGTTCACTTCAAAAACACCACCGTAACCCCATAATCCCCTTCCCCAAACTCTACAAATTTACAAGATTTAACTAACGGATGGTTTTTAGTGAAAATTGTTAATATAATGCGCACCCCGGAACTTGTTCCGATCCTTTAGGCTTCCGCGGTTTAAACCGGTTGTAGAGAAGGAATTTTATGTCTTTGGTGTTACTCATTATGCATAGGACAGCGAACGCATGGCGTTAGTGATCAAGTTCAGTCAGTAAACGTAGGTCGGGTTCTTAACCCGACGGAAATTTATTCGTTTGTGAATAATTCGGTAGGATAAGATTCAAGACTGCTCATGACACATTACTTAGTTTTGTCAAACAAACTTGGCATCAAATCTTTATCAATAAATCTCGGCGCTTTTTTCATACCTACCCTCGAAAATTCTGGGAATGGGTAATCAATTTGTTTTCCGTTTAGTATTTCTTCAACAGTAAGTAACTGAATCTTGGGAAACGGTTTTCTAACGAATGGTGTTTTGTAAAAACCGGCGCTGGTTGCTTCTCTAACCATGTGGCTTGTTGGTTTTTCCAACGTAATGAAAACTCCGATAACCGCCTTTTCACGTTCAACCGTACCTACCAAATCTCTAATATCCCCAGATTTTACTTTGCCGGATTTAACTTGTATCAATATTTTCTTAGTTTTACCACTATTATCATCGTGAAAATTAAGAAAGCCATCAATCCCGCGATCTGAACCTTTCTTTTGTCTTGGAAATGCGTTTGCGAGTAAAATTACCCACGTTTGGAATTGATACCTGTCGTGCAAAGCTAAAGCCTTTGCATCATTCAAAGACGTTGGAACACCAACTATATCGTATTCATTGGTTTCGGTAAACCTTGTTTGAAGCCTGTTATTTATAAGAGCAATTGCCAAATATGTAATATCAATGCCGATCCATTTTCTTTTTAATTGTTCGGCTACTGATACTGTAGTTCCACAACCACAAAATGGATCCAAAATAACATCACCCTCATTACTACTTATTCCAACTATATATTTTAGAAGGCTTTCAGGTTTTTGCGTTGGATATCCCATCCTTTCTTGAGCTGCTCGATTTATTGGTGCAAATGGGTAACGCGATGGTACTTTTTGATCAGAAAAATAAATTTGAGAATCAGCAGACTCGTTTTTACATTTTGGGCAATAACAATTCCCCATAGGTGGAGCTAACCAATCCCGCGGAGATACACCACCAGCTTTATCAAAATAGTCTCTGTATACTAATTCAGGATGATCCTTCTCTAATTCAATGGATAGCCCCTGCTTTTTTGTATAAGGACTACCTTTACCTCTAATTTGGAATTTCCTACCATTTTCATCTGTGTAATTGAACTTCTCTATAGTTCCATTGCTATATCTTGTTAATGCTCTGGAATTATTAAAGACATAATCAGAATTTGTATTCTTAACGTAATATAGAATAATGTCGTGTTTGGGATTGTATTTCCTTGAATTAAGTTCTCTTTCCCTGTAGCACCAGACCAGTTCATTTTGATAATTCCTTGGTAAGAAAATTGAATCCAGAAGTATTTTTAGATAGTGACTTGCAGTTGGGTCACAATGCAAGTAAAGAGATCCTGTTTTTTTTAAAACCCGATGCATTTCAATCAATCTTGATGCCATCATAGTTAGATAAGCTAATAGATTACATTCACCTAACATTTCGCGAAAAGCAGACATTGTATTATTTACTTTCTCGTGACCGCCCTCCATCAATAATTGAAAAGCTAACGCAGAATGTTCATTCCAACACCAAGTATCATCAAAAGCTTGCATCTGTGATTTTGAAGGTGTTCCATTTTCTTCACTATAAATTACATTGTAAATCTTATTACTATTGAATGGGGGATCTAAATAAATAAGATCAACACTCTCATCCTTTATGTAATTCCTAAGAATATCAAGGTTGTCCCCAAAGAACAGCTTGTTTCTATCCATTTTTTCGATGACCTCTCTTTCTAATCCCACCCTTTTCTAACCGCTCATTTACATTATCAGGATCAACCGCCTGGAACGCTTTATTCACCTGCTTAACGTTTGTCCCACCAGTTGATAACGGTTATAGACGATTTTATTTTATTTTTTTTCTTACGTAACTGTGATTCTGCGACCTCATTATAGAGATCACTTGTCGAGTACAGAGCTTTTGCTGCTTTCTGTGGCAACTCCACCGGAACAAAATAAGACTCCGGATAGAGGTAGTCTTCACCGGACTCATCCACGACGCGAACGTACGACTCCTCCGAAGCGCTTTGGTCTGGAATGATCTGATAAACCTTTCCCTGCACGAGATCATCACAATCGCGGTTCTCTATGCAGAAAAGGAATTTTTGTCTTTGGTGTTACTCACTATGCTTATGACAGAGAACGCGTGGCGTTAGTGATCAAGTTCAGTCAGTAAACGTAGGTAGGGTTTTAACCCGACAGAAATTAATTCGTTTGTGAATAGTTCGGCGGGTTAAGATCCCTCCCTACGAGCCGGTGCGATTTGTTATCCTCTAATTTCTAATTCTTTTCTAATCCACGCGGGATCCCGGCGTATGGGTAAAACGGCTATAACCTGGGCAATATTGCCTTCTATTTGGTAATAGATAGCATAAGGAAATCGTTTAGAAAGCATCCTATAAAACCCAGACTTTTTATTGTGGATACCAGCATATAGGAAGAGTGATTCAATATCGCTGACTAAACTATCCCAGAAATAATCTCCGACACCCGCTTCAAGTCGTTCGAAAAAACCTTTCCGTTTTCCAAGTCGTCAGCAACTTCACTTAAAACAATGACATCTTTTACATACATATCAGCTATTCTTCTTCAGTTCTTCCAAGGATATGAATTCAGTTTCACCGCTTTTCAGTTTCCTTTTTCTTCTTTCAAGAACATTTCCATGCCAAGTTGGTGAGACGATTTTGGACTCTTCCTCCAAAAGGGATTCTCAGAGTGCTTCCATTACTTGAAGCTGTTCCATCGTGCTCATTCTCTTGATTTCCATTGTATTCATTTTAGATATCCTATTTTTAAGGCTGACAATTATTAATTGATTCGCATAAGATACGGATGCAGAATATATAATTCAATATAGCAGAACCTCTCCCAAATGTCAAGTATCGGAAGTATTGTAGTACATATTTGTGAGTTACGTAGTCAGGCTTCTTCGAAGCTGGAGATAATCATTAGCTTCAAATCCCCGGTTTCGGAGAAACCGGGCTCTTATTTTAAAAACACCACTGTAACCCCATAATCCCCTTCCCCAAACTCTCCGAATCTATAAGATTTCACCAATGGATGATTTTTTAGGTGATCCTGCACTGTTTTTGAAAGGACGCCGGTGCCTTTGCCATGGATGATGGCTAACCGTTCGCGACCGACTGTATCGCCGTCGTAGAGATAACTCTCTACTGATTTAATTGCTTGTTGTGCATCCAGACCGCGAATGTCAAGTTCGAGAGGGACGTTGGGGGGGTGAGGTGTTGTAGTGTTGGGGTGTCGTAGTGTCGTAGTGTCGAGGTGTCGGGGTGTTGTGATTTCTTTTGCACTTTCGCACTTTCGCACTTTCACACTTGTTACCCATAGCTGGACAGCGCCGACCGCTATGCAGATTCTGTCGCCGCGGGAACTGATCTGAGTTACTTCACCGATAGCTGATGAATCGTCAATGATGACTTTGTCGCCGATGTTGAGGTGTTGGGGTGTCGTAGTGTCGTGGTGTCGTGGTGTTGTGGTAATGCGGTGTCGAGGTGTTGTAACTACTTTCACACTTTCATACTTTTTCACTTTCACACTTTCAACTCCCTCGCGTATATCCTTCTTCAATTTTTCAATCTTCTTATGCGCTTGCTGGATTGTTTCTTTGTCCGCCTGCGTCTCTCGTAGCTCTCGGACTACCGATTCAATTGTTCGACGCGCTTGATCGGCGATAGCTTTAGCTTCCGCTCGGGCTTTCTTCTTGAATTCCCGTTCCCGTATCTTAAGCTGTTCTAATTTGTCGTGGTAAGAGTCTTCAAGAGCTTTCTGTGACACGAGATGATGCTTTTCGTCCACAACCAAAGATTCATACTGTCTAACCTTCTCGCTTAGGCTGGTAATCAGGTCTTCAAGCCTGGCGCGGTCACTGCCGAGTATATCTCTGGCACGCACGATCATACCGTCGGATAAACCGGCTCGGCGGGCAATTTCGAGGGCGTAGCTCGATCCGGGGACGTTGTGGCGGAAATGGTACGTCGGCTGCAACGTCTTAAGGTCGAAATCCATCGAGCCGTTTGCGCAGCCCTCGGTTGAATGTGCGAAAGCTTTCAGCGTGCCGTGATGAGTTGTTACAATGGTTGGTATGCGTAATTTGGTTAGTTTTTCCAACGCGGCAATTGACAACGATGAGCCTTCATGGGGGTCAGTTCCTGCACCGATTTCATCTATCAATACTAAAGTATTAGAGTTGGCGGTATCGAGAATCTCTTTCAATTTGGCGATATGAGCGGTAAACGTTGACAGGTCGTCGCTTATAGACTGCTGGTCACCGATGTCCGCATGGACATCTTCAAACAGTGGCAGTTCCGTCCCCGGCAGCGCCGGTATATGCAAACCGCAGCCCATCATCACACACAGCAGTCCCACGCACTTAAGCGCAACACTCTTACCGCCGGCGTTCGGTCCGGATATGACCAGCGTCGTCCAATCAATACCCAGCTCCAACGTAAGCGACACAACCTTTCTGTCCTCATCGAGAGCCAGCAGCGGATGACGCCCGCCAAGTATACGGATATGTCCCTTCATGTTGATTACAGGAACGACAGCGTCTAATTTTTCAGCAAGGTACGCCTTTGCCCATAAGCAGTCCAGACCGGTCATCACCTGTTGATTATCCTGAATCTGATGGATGTTTTCACGGGTGGCATCGGTTAACTGCATAAGTATACGCCGGACTTCCTCCCGCTCAGCCAACTCAAGTGAGCGCAGTTCATTCCCAAGATCAATCAGCGCCGTCGGTTCGACAAACAGCGTCCCACCAGAAGCCGATCTGTCAAGGATGATACCGTTTACCCTCGAAAACGCATCCGATCTGACCGGCAGTACATAGCGTCCATCGCGGATAGTGAATGATTCTTCACGCAATACACCCTGCTTGGCAAGGCTGGGGAGTAGACGGCTTAGTTTGTTTCGGAGGCGGTTTTGTTGGACTATAAGTGAGCGTCTCAAGCGTGATAGTTCACGAGTAGCGTTATCGCGGATGGTTGCTTCAGGCGTGATGGACGTTTCGAGGCGGGTTTCCAGGTTGGGTATGGCTTCGAGCGGTTCAGATAGTTTGTATATCAGCGGTATCTTCTCCCGCTCGCGATTCAATATCTTGCGAGTGCTTTGGTAGGTTCGAAGATGGCAGAGCACGATTAGCAATTCTTCGACTGTTAAGATGGAACCGACTATGGAGACCTTCTGCAGAATTTGGCGGATGTCTTTTAAGCCACCATCGATTAGTCTACTGTCTCGATTAATAAACCCACGCGCTTCGTTGACTCGCGATAGTTCTTCCTTAACCCAGATAACCGAATTGAAAGGAGAAATGACAGCTAACTTTTCGCGCGCTTCTTCGCTTATGGCAAGGTTGACTAATGCTTCGCGGATTTGGTTGAATTCAAGGGCTTCGAGTGTTTGTTCCAATTTTTTTTAGTACGAAAGTGTGAAAGTGCGAAAGTTCCTAAACCAATCCCAAAGGGATTGAATGTGAATAGCCACCGGTGTAAACCTGTGGAATGTGTAAACAAAACCTAAAAACAACCCCGAAGGGGTTGAATAAACAGGATTTACGAAGCCGTGTTTCGTTCGACTCCTTCGGGGTCGTTAAGGGTTTGCAATTTGATTCGGCGGGTTTCACCCACCTCTATTCATATTTATTCCCTTTGGGAATGCTTGATGAATTATGTCGTTCTTTTAGAGCTTTTACCTATTTGAGTTGCGCAGCAAGCTCTTTTGCTATGCTTTCAGGATCAATACCTGCTTCATCGGCGAGCTTTACAATATCGTCTTTTGTTAAGGACTGGTCTTCTATGAGCGATTTTGCCATTTTGCGGGCTTCGGGGCTTAGGTCATCTAGTGAAATGTCGAGTGTTGTACCGGATGCTTTTAACTTGTCAAATACTTTCTCAAGGCTGAATCCCATTACTTTCTGATCTTTCAGTAGCTGTCTTATTTTTTGTTCGGTTTCCGGTGAAAGTGTGTCTAAAGAAACTTGAAGCCTTGACATATCCGGTGGAATGCTGGATTCATTAACAACGGCAAGTTCTTCGATGGTTTCCTTTGTAGGAATGGTTTTAGGAAGGTCTTTTACGATTAGCTTTTTATGCTTTTTAATTGAGTAACCGAGCGCTTTGCGGTAACGGTTGGCAAGCGGTTTAGCAAGTCCCATAGTTGTGTTATATACGGGAGATCGTTTTCCGGCGAATGCATCGAGGAAATCGCACAGGGGAGTTGCTGCAAGCAGTATCGCAAGGGCTAAAACCAACAGTGAACCTTTCAGACATCCTATCAGAACACCACCTAACCGATCAAGGGATTTTAATGGACCGTGACGGAGTATGCCGCGGACAATACCACCCAACAGCTTAACGCCTAACCAGACTAGAATCAGAATGATGATGGAAGCAATAATCGTACGGACAAGCTGAGGCATAGCTTGAGGCGGAAACTTTGCGCCTAATACGGGAGCGAACTGGCGCGCAGCAAGCACACCGATAATTATTCCGGCTGCATCGAAGGACTCGCGGATAATACCTCGCTTCCAACCCCAGGCGGCAAATAGAACAATTATGACGATTATGACTATGTCGTGAACGGTCATTATTAAAGTTTGAAAGTGCGAAAGTGTGAAAGTGGTAATCAAATAAGTAGAAAAGTAATCTCGACCTGCGAAAGTGGATGTGTTTTCTTTTGCACTTTCGGACTTTCATACTTTCGCACTAAAAGAAAACAGGTATACTGTCTCAGGATTTCATAATTGATTCATAGTCCTTATCTGCATACGAATCATCTTCTTTATTTTACGTCGCGCAGCGGCAGACTTCTTTTTCTTAGCTTCAGATGGCTTCATATAAAACTGGTGCTTGCGGATTTCCGCCATAAGTCCGCACTTCTCACAGGCTTTAGTAAAGCGTCTGAAAGCGCGGTCAAAGTTCTCATTATCATGGATTTTAACAGATGGCATTCAAATGCTCCGTTGAGAAATTGTAAGATACTTGAAAATAACCTCCTATGCAGTTTTTTTATTATTAAATTGGCACAGGTTAGAGTGAATCCTAAATATAGTTTATTATTTCCGTTACGTCAAGTGTAATCACAGTAAAAAAACGATTATTGCTTGATTGTTCGTTGTTAGATTGCTTGATTGTTAGTTTCGTAGTCTGGATTTTCCAAATCCGGGGCAACGTATCACATAAGTGACTATTTATGCTATGAGAATATGGTTCTTGAAGAATACTTGTGAATGAATAGGGTTTTAAATTATTTGCAACTTCCTCTATCGTTCATTTTTCACTTGCGTTTACAACGAAATCATATTACCATTTACTATTACTCTTCAAGCTAATCTTCACCTTGATTTGCTTCCGAGAAAATACTGCCTCTTTAATAGGACAAACAACCACTAATCAACTTAAATTACAGGAGAAATTGATGTATAGGACGACAAATAAAGCGCTTCAGCGACGGATTATTACTTTAATATGGCTAATTCTATCAGTACCACTTTTTTTATTCGCACTTGAACAGAACAGTCCAATAGATGCGGATGAAACCTGGGGTATTTTCGATAGCCCTGTAACTGTCGATGGAATCATTACTATAGCCCAAACGGTATCATTGACCATTGAACCGGGTGTACAGATACTTTTTAACGAGAACTCCGGTATGATAGTCCTTGGAAAACTGATTGCACGAGGCTCTGTAGATGACAGCATCCGTTTTACCTCTGCTAACGCCAAAGAACCCGGTGCATGGGGAGGGCTTTACTTTCGTGGTACCTGGCGCATTGATTCTAGTAAAATTGTCAAAGAAAAGATAGCGTTCGGTGAAGAGGAAAAAGTTACTTTTAAAGATGCCAAAGGAAATGTTTATACACAAATTGGTGAGTATTTTCAAAGACAGGATGGAATATGGTTCTTTGAAGATGAGGATGGTGGTGTCCTCGAATATGTTGAAAATAACGGAGTGCCGATATTTGAGGAAGAGATCACGGATGGATTACTTGATACATTAACCCTATCGCTATTGGAATATTGTATTGTAGAATATGCCGGAGCTTCCATTGAAAAAGGTTCGAGTATTGAGATCACCAATTCGCATCCGATAATAACTCATTCCACAGTGCGCAACTCACGCGGCAGCACCGGTATGATACGCTGCAATAACCAATCTCAGCCGTTGATTCAAGATTGCATGATTATTAATAATCAGGCTAATCGAGGCGGAGCTATAAGTATAGGCTTGAATGCAAATCCAAAACTGTTGCGCAATTCTTTCATTTTTAACTATTCTGACGACCATGGCGGAGCGATTTATATATCATTGGCTTCAGCAGAGATTATATCCAACACATTTATCCGCAATCAGGCTGCTGCTCATGGTGGCGCTATCTTTGGCACAATTTCACCGAAGATTATCATTCGCGGTAATGATTTCCTCGGTAATCGCTCTCCATTACGGTCTAATGCACTTTGTTTTACCAGCCGTGCTTCAGTTGAGATGTCAGAAAATATTTTTGACTCAGACAAATCCACAGGTGTTGAGATATATCTTGAAAATGCAATTGAAGACATCAAAGCCACAAACAATTTCTGGGGTGATCCAAATAGTTTTTCTTTTCATAACATCATTCGAGATCGTCGCTCAGCGCTTGATGAACCACTTGTTTATTACGAGCCATTCCTTTGGGCGTCACCCACCTATCACCCGACTAATCCTTCCAGAGTGGATGAGATTATTCTATGCCGCGATGATGCATACACAGAGGAAATTCCTCGCGGTGTAGCCGAGGGCGCTCCATTAAGAATCCGTTTGACCGGTGAGGATGTAAATCCTTACTACCGTGATATAGTTAATGTGAAAGTGGTTTCTGAATTTGACACAACAGGTATCGTAATTCCATTAAGGGAGACAGCAGTTAACAGCGGTGTCTGGATTAAGAAAGGACAGGTCGACGAATATACAGATCAAGAGGATTATGCGATTGGCGGGTGCAAAGGTGGTTCAGTTGATATTTTTGCTCCGATAGCGCTGGATGTCGTTGCAACTTATCCCACTATGTCGCCCAAACCGATGGCTGAAAATTTAACCGTTGCTAATACTCCTCCACCTGGTGAACGTGGTGGAATAGAAGGTGATGTTTTGCACTTAATTTATCACACGGTTAATTTTAAATGGGATTACTTTGACGTGATAGAAGCGCCCCAGTTAAGTTATAAATTGAGCGTTTTTCCAGCTTTGCGTCAGGTTTTAACACCTGACGCAACAACTGGATCAGATGCAGCAACCGGTGGACATATTGCCGGTAGTCCAATCTGGATAACTGGTGAGGTTCAAACAGAAGAGAAGATCGTTACCTATATGGGACCAGACCTTATCGATGGTGAAAGTTATATAGCTGAATTGTACGTTAATAATGATCGATTCTGGAGTGATCCAGTTCAGTTGCTCTTCAGGATGAACAGCGTTCCAACTGCCCCACAGCCGGATAAGCCCGTCACCGATGAATTGGTTCCAACCTTAACACCGCAGCTTTTTGCAGGAATATCAAACGATAAAGAGGATGACTCGCTTACTTATCGTTTTGAGGTTTATTCATTAAAAGATAACAAACTGGTTGCAGAAGTAAATGGCGCTAGTCCGTATAGACTTGTTACAATATCAGGTGAAACCATCGTTATTGATTCGACTGTTGTGCCAAAAACGGAGACGGTTCTGGATAGCCTTGTAAGTTGGGTAATACCAGATAACATGATAGAGAATGATGGTTATAATTTTCGAGTAAAAGCATTCGATCCACTGGAGGAAGGACCCTGGAGCGATTACCGTAAGTTCTGGGTGAATGCCACTGAAGAACCCACCGATCCATTTGACCTTGAATATCCGGTGAAAAAAGCTGATATATATCTATTACATCCCGAGTTGAAATGGGGAACTGCCGTGGATCCTGACCCTCTTTCCTTTGTCAGATACACCGTTGAAATAGATAAATCAGCAAGGTTTAACAATCCGCGTATCTATACCGATCTGACTCCGATTGTTTTCACACTCCCTGATTCCCTCGATAACAAAACTGAATATTTCTGGCGGATAACAGCAACGGATAATACCAATCGGACTACCGTTTCAACTTCTGTGGGTAATTTCTATGTCGATACGACCCCCACAGTGCCGAAACCGAATGCACCGTTGGCAGGTGAAGAACGATCTCCATCCGACGTCTTAAGCTGGGATGCATCCAGCGATCCTAATCCGAATGATTTGATCTTTTACGAAGTTGAGATATTTGAAAGTTCAGTGTTGCGTCAGGTGTTAACACCTGACGCAACAACCAGCGGACAGGTTGCCGATATCGCTGGCTGGCGGGAAACATCTTTACCTGTTGAAAAACTGAATAGGTGGGAGGACTTAGTAGACAATCACGTTTATACCTGGCGTGTTCGCTCACGAGACAATCATACCGCTGCAAGTGAATTCAGCGCAACAGGTTCATTCTTCTATAACAAGTTCAACGATCCACCGGTGCCTGTTCAAGCATTTACCTCTCCGACCGATACAGTTATGGGAACAACCGATATTGGTTTTAAATGGAAAGAAGCATCCGATCCCGATCTTTCCGATCCTGTATCGACCCTCATATATGACCTGCAATGCGTATTAGGTGATTTCGAGAGCGGCAGTATACGTAATTTCAGTTCCGAAGCAGGTCAGACTAATCTTGTCGCATCGCTTGATGATAACTTGCTCTGGAACTACCGCATCCGCACACGTGACAATGATGGCGCTGTATCTCCTTGGAGTAAAACGGAGAAAGTCCTGGTGAACTTCGCTGAAGATGCCCCGACACCTTTTGTTCTACAAAATCCAAGTCAGGCTTCATTGGTCGTAGAACTTGATTCACTTATGTTCACTTGGGCTTCGAGCAGTGATCCGGACTGGGAATCCTCAATTAAATACCGTTTTGAACTGTTTCCTGAGAAGGGAAAGAAGTTTACCACGAAAACCTCCAATACATACTATCATTTCAAGGGAGGTTTAACAAACGAGGCAGGTTATCGCTGGAGTGTAACTGCAATTGATAACACCGGACTTGAAACCGTGGTTCAGGAGAGTTTCAGCTTTAGTACTAATACTACTCCGACAGCGCCTGCAGCAGCTTCTATGCCGCGTGAGCTTATGCCTCCTGACCCATTTGAATTCACCGGAGCAACCGATCCAAATCCGGTTGATGTTCTCACATATACAGTAGAGGTTGCACCAAACGAATCATTCAATCCTGCGCTTGTACACGTTGAAAAACTTCCGCATTCAGCAGGCATAATGAAAGCGACCGTAGGATCGTTAGCCGGTCAGGAAAAACTTGATGACGATAAGGATTATTATTTCAAGGTGCGCGCAACCGACAACCACGGCTATAAGGGGGCTTTCAGCGAGCCGGTTGTTTTCAGATTCAATCGTGAGAACGATCCTCCAGGTCAACCCAAAGGACCGTTCACGCCCATTGACAGCGTTGTCGTAAGGAGTCAGAAGCCGAGACTTGACTGGAGTGAAGCCTCTGATATTGATCTGACGGACCCACCTGATAAACTTGTTTATGATATTCACTTTGATTACGATGGGGAATTCAAGAAGGATTCAAAGTTTGAATACAACACTGCTGCCGGTATAACTGAATTCACAACAACGGATGATTTGCAGGATAACACACTTTGGTTCTGGCAGGTCAGGACGCGCGATGATGACGGCGCAGTTTCCAAGTGGTCAACGATGGAGCCGTTCCTGGTTAACGTCGTAGAAGACCCGCCGACCGTACCCCAGTTAACCACACCTGCAAACGGCGACCTGTTGAACTATCTGGGACCGATTAATTTCAAGTGGGTTGCATCCAGGGATATTGACTTTATGTCTTCTATTACCTACCGGATAGAATACGGAACTTCGTCGGATTTAAGTGGTGCAACAGTTATTGACAGACTGACCGATCCTGCCTATACAGCTGCATATCCGCTCAAAAATACGACCTACTACTGGCGCGTAATTGCCATAGATAACACCGGACTTGAAACGGCTTCCGCCATAAGTAACTTCACGCTTGATACCAGACCGTCAATTCCGAGACTGTTGACGCCTCAACCGGCAATGCCTATTCCTATGGCAGAGTTATTATCCGATGGTGTGATGACCTGGAGCAAATCAACCGATCCCAACCCGAAGGATAAAATAACTTACACAATTCAAGTTGGCATTCAATTGGAACCCACCGGTGTTGGAGTAGTATCAGCAAAAGATATTATAAAAGCCGGTATTCCAATTTCCACCTGGAAGAACGAGTTGAAAGACGATCAGGTTTACAACTGGCGTGTGAAAGCGATAGACGAGCACAAAATCGAGTCTGACTGGAGTGAGCCGTTGACGTTCTTCTATAATCCAACCAATGACAATCCTGGTCCGGTTACCGGGGTCCTTTCACCAGTAAGTGATCTCGAGGTTCCTTCTATACAACTTGGCTGGGGAGAAGCTTCAGACATGGATATTTCAGACCCGCCTGAGCGAATCGCTTACACAGTGGAAATGACGTCCGATCCTGATTTCAAGAAGGAAATAAAGAAATTTACCACGCCAAAAGGCATCAATACACTTGCACCAAAATGTCTAAAGGATGAGATTCGCTGGTATTGGCGAGTGCGGGCAGTTGACGATGAAGGCGCTGAAGGATCTGTTTCCAGGGAAAATGTCTTTATCTATAATACACAGAACGATCCACCTGGAGTGATTCCTGGGTTGATTACGCCTGTGAATGCACAAGAGGTTTCTTTTGTAAAACTTTACTGGCAGGCGGCTTCCGATAAGGATTTGACCGACTCTGCTTCTATTGCTTACCAGGTTGAACTGTGCCGGGATAAGAAATTCAAAGGTGAAATCGTGGACGTTAAGACCGATCCGATGATCACAACCGTTTCACCGACTGGCTTGGAAGACGATAGTTGGTGGTTCTGGAGAGTCAGGGCGGTTGATAATGACGGCGCCGAGGGTCCGGTTTCCGAGGTCAGAGGTTTCACTTATAACTCCAGCAACGATCCTCCTAACGCCGTATCTGCTTTACTATCACCGGGATATGACGAAGAAGTACCCGCTGTTAAGCTCAGCTGGGGCGCTGCTGATGACAAGGATATATCGGACTCGACTGTTACGCTTTCATATTTGGCGGAACTCTCACCTAATCAGGATTTCAGCGGCAGGATTGTCCCAATTACGACCAAACCAAATGTTACAAAAACCGAACCGACCGGACTGGCGGATGATAGTTACTGGTACTGGCGCGTGCGCGCGGTAGATGATGATGGCGTGAAAGGGCAGTTATCAGAAATCAGACGCCTTATTCTGAATACAAGGAATGATCCACCGGGTAAAGTAGTGAATCTTTTGAAACCTGCAGAAGGACAGGGGATCGCAGCTCCCATCCTTGAGTGGGAACCAGCGCCGGACAGAGATATAACCGACACGCCTGATAGACTTATGTATATCGTTGAACTTTGTCAGGACAAGGGATTCGCTAAAAAGATTACAACTCTAAAGACAAAGCCAGGCGTCAATACTGCTCAACCCGTTAATCTGGCAGATGATAGTTGGTGGCACTGGCGGGTGAAGGCAAAGGACGATGACGGCTTGGAGGGACCGCTTTCTAATACCGGCAGCTTTATCTACAACACCAGTAACGATGCTCCTGAAAGGGTATCAGAATTATTAACCCCTAAGGACGGCATTGAAGTATCGACTCTTGATCTAAACTGGCGAGCGTCAACTGATAACGATATAACAGATCCACCCGAGAAACTAATCTATCGTCTGGAGTTTTCACCTGATCGTAGTTTTTCAAGCGGTGTTGTTACCTTTACGACCAATCCTGGTGTAACGTCTGCAAGACCTCAGAACGTAGCGGATAATTCGACCTGGTACTGGCGTGTAAGCGCTGTTGACGATGACGGCTTGGCAGGTGCACCGTCGGTTATCAGGAGTTTTACCTACAATACTGCCAATGATCCACCGGAGAAGGTTAACAAGCTGTTAGACCCGCCTGATAATGCTGAAGTAACCTCAGTAAGCCTCGTATGGCGCGCTGCATCCGATCCTGACCCGTTCGATACACCGGATAAACTGACGTATGCAATTGAATTATCCAAAGACAGATCTTATGCTTCAGGTGTGGTCAGCCTAAGCGCTGCAGCAGGCGTCACCGCGACAAGTCCACGGGAGCTTGATGATAACAGCGTCTGGTACTGGCGTGTAAAAGCGGTTGATGACGAAGGAACGGTGGGAGCTTTCTCACCTGTTTCAAGTTTCATTTACAACAAATCAAACGACCCGCCAAATGACTTCAAATTAACATCGCCTGTGAATGGCATCACAATTGAAGGTAAACGAGTTAAATTAACCTGGACGCAAGCCATTGACGTTGATCCAGGCGACCGTATAAGCTATACCGTTGTACTTGCCCGCGATGCCGGCTTTACAACTGGCTTAGGAACATTCCGTGATATTAGTAATACTGAATTTATGGTTCCCGGTGACGTGATCGGTGAAGGCGGACAGTTATTCTGGAAAGTATCTGCATCTGATAAGAAAGGCTCTGTTACGTGGGGATCGGATAGTGACAGGAATCCACAGAGTTTTACTGTAAAACCACAATAGGGTAGGACAGACATTCTTGAATGATGTTAAAAACCTTCCAAAGCTCGCTGTCGGACGATGGAATCTGACAGAGAGCGGTCTCGCTTTTTACATATAAATCAGGAATTATGTCCTACCAGTGTTAGTAGCCCAGGCGCCCCGGTTTGTGGATTCCGTGATGCGGTGATACATTTTAGAGCATTCCTCTAACAGCGCTTTTATAAAATAACCTTTTCAATTCAAAACATAATTTTCTAAAGAGGAGGTTTCCATTGGCATATAAAGTAGTGGCAAGATTACCAGCGGTTAAGACCCTATACGAAATCCTGCCAAAAGGTGCGGAAGGGGGGAAAGAGTTCGCCCGTATTGTGAACCTTCTCCTTTTCCACGATGCGAGACGAAATGATAGAAAAATATTTATTTTTGATGATTCTTCGGGAGACTTTCACGGACTTGACGCATTCGAACAAGTAGATAAAGAAGTTATTGGTTATCAGTTTAAATTTTTCCCCTCACCCTTAAGCTCAGATCATAGATCAAAAATAAAAGCCTCACTTCAACGCACACTGGAAAGCCCTGATAAACCTAGGCTGAAGAAATGGATACTGGTTACGCCTGATGATCTAACAGAACATCCAATAAAGAGGGGAGGCGGAGACGCAACCTGGTTTGAATCCCTCAAAGATAAACTGAATATTGATTTTGAGATTGAACAATGGGGACATACAAAATTACAGTTGCTTTTCCTGGAAACCCCACCGATGTGTATGTTCTATTATCCGGAGCTGATTGTTGAGGGAGCAAATCGCAAAAAGACCATTCAGGATATATGCGTACGTTATAACAAAAATCTATCAGGAAAGTACCTCAAAATTGAATTCGTAGGAATGTCGGTTTATAAACCGGAAGCGACCAGAGGCGTGCCGATGGAACAGATATATATCCCCTTAAGCGTTATCCCTGAATCTTCAGATGAAAAAGATGAAAGAGTATCACGTATAAATCCGCTTGATCTCCTGAAACCGGGTTCCCGTCAGGTTATTCTGGGCGATCCTGGTTCCGGGAAATCTACGCTGCTGAGATTTCTTGCGCTCGCGGGACAATCAGACAAACTGCAAAGAAAATACAAAGCCAAAGAAGATAAAAGACTTCCTGTACTCGTAATCTTGCGCAGTTATGCCGATGAGTTAAAATCCCGTCCCAACCTGCCTCTGATAGACTATATCATAGAAAACATAAATGCTGATTTTTGTCTCAATGACGCTGATTTCGACTTTTTTGAATATTACCTCGAATCCGGTCGGATTATTTTGCTTTTTGACGGACTTGACGAGCTGCCGAATCCGCGCTTTAAACAGATTATTCGTGACAGAATAAAATCTTTAACCACAACCTACCCAGGTAATACGACTATCGTCACGTCGCGCTTTGTTGGTTATGGAAATCCGTTCAGGTTCGACGAAAAGGAATTTTCACATTATAAGCTAACGTCACTACAACTTCCTGAAATTGAGCGGTTTGTCAAAGATTGGTATAACGTTCGTATTGAAAACAAGCAGGAGCGCGAAGCGAATATTAATGATCTGATTCGCATACTGCACGATGAAAAACACGTTGCCATACGCGAATTATCAAGCAACCCTTTACTGTTGACAATAATTATGCTGGTTCACCGTATTGACGCTGTTCTTCCGGATCAACGCGTTGTTCTATATAAGAAATGCACCGAAACCCTTTTAAATACATGGCATATATGGAAATACAAGGGGGATATCGTCAGAAATAGAGGAAAGATAGAACGTCAGAATCGCAGACGAATTGAAGCAATTGCCTACTGGATGCACGAACGGATTGGAGGAACCGGAAAAACTGAGAGGTCAATCGTTTCATACTACGAGCTGAAATCCTTGCTGACAGAGCATATAGATAGAAATGAAAGGATGCGGAATCCGGATAAGGACCCAGAGGATCTGGCAGATGAATTCCTCAAATTCATAAGAGAACGCGCTGGACTCCTTATCGAGGTCGGTGATGAGAAATACTCGTTCCTGCACCTCACTTTCCAGGAATACCTTACGGCTTCCAACATAAAAACAACAAGCGAAAGCGGCGGTTCAAGAGTTATGTGGAATAAAATAGAACAACGCTGCAATGAACCCGGATGGAATGAGGTTATAAGACTGTTTATCGTATCGCTTGAGTCAGATGAAAGTCAGGACTTTTTATTGGGGAAGCTGCTTGAGCGGGAATGTAATATCAATAATATTCCAGGAGCGTTGTTGTCGGGCGGTTTGGCGCTCGACGGCATTACTCCCGCTGAATACCGCATAAAAGAAGTATTTAATAGATTGCTGCATTCTGCCGTTATAGCTCCCAACACAACAACGTTGAAACCTGTTCTGACAATGCTGCAGTTATGTGTTAACAAGGATGAAAACAACATATCTATCCTGAATGATGTATTCGCAGCCGTCTGGAAGGAATTACAAGATAACCGGCATAAGATTTCACTTATCCTTATTGCAATCGCACTTGATTTTTCTGAATCGAACGTTCTTGAATTCACAGACGATTTCCTTAGTAAAAAAAGCAGGGAAACAGCCATATTCCATCTGCTTCTAAGTAAAGATAGAAATTATAAAGACTGCAATATTATTGAAAAAGAGCTTGAACTTCTGCGTTACTTCCAAGACGCATTTTCACTAATATATGTTTCCGGAAATTTGATCGCAAATGTTTTTGTTGCTATAACTGCTAATTTAAAACCAGAATATAACGTAAAAACCGCCTTCGAGGGTCAAATAGTTTCGCTAATAAGGGGGAGGGGGGGACCTTTTGGGGCTTTCTCATTACAGGGTACTATTATTCCTCAAAATGCGATACCGGGTTTATATAAGTGGGCTCTGGCTCTGGATCGGGCTCTGGCTCTGGATCGGGCTCTGGCTCTGGATCGGGCTCTGGCTCTGGATCGGGCTCTGGCTCTGGCTCTGGATCGGGCTCTGGATCTGGATCGGGCTCTGGATCTGGATCGGGCTCGGGCTCGGGCTCTGGCTCGGGCTAACAAAGAGGATATATCATACTGGGATGCAGCGATATCCGATTCCTCGCTTAGTAATTATATAACGGACACTATTTCTGATATATTCACCTTGAAACCGGAAGCGCAATGGAAAGAAGCGCTCCTTGCCGGATTCCTGCCGGATGTTCCAAGACGACTGATGCAGTATGATGAAACCGTATGGAACGCAACATTAAACGCTTTTAAAAACAACAAGGTCGCTTCCGTGGACATCTATAACGCCGCCTGGCAGTTGATCTATGATTCCTGGTTATACATATATGGTTATTACGAAGAAGACAATGAACCTTTGTTTGATAAAATCGCTAATTTGACCTGTGATATTGACGAACCGCCTTTGCGAATTGCTCATTGCATACGCGATCTTGCGTATGGAGATGAATCCCGCACCGATGACCTTGTTCGAATGGTGAGATCGGACGACCCAAGTTATCGAGAGATATTCGAACGGTGTTACTGGCGGTTGACGCTGGAAGAGGAAGCGAAAGAGAAAATGAAGGATAAGGATGAGTGAGTTTGAAAGCTTGAAACGCTAGAATCCTCACCAACAATAAAGCACAAAGACTAAAATCTTTTTCGTTGTGTCAGGTATTCACACCTGACACAACACCCGTAATCTAAATCCCAAGGACTCCAATTGCCCGAAATACAATTATCAGGCGTACCGGCTGCGCCGGGAATAGCTATCGGTGAAGTGTTTCTATTCAGACACGATGAACCGGAATTCCAGCAGTACTGCGTCGTAGAATCGTTCAGGGGGGCTGAGTTAGATCGTTTCGAGGAATCATTAAGTGAAACGAGACGCCAACTCTCTACCTTGCGTAACCGAATGTCGAAATTGGTTGGCGATGCTATTGCGCGTATATTTGATGCCCAAGCCGTTATACTTGATGATGTGGAATTTATAAGCACAATTCGCAATGCTATCAGCCAGGAAGGTTTGAATGCAGAAGCCGTTGTTCATCGTACTGCTAACAGCTTTCAGGAAGCATTTAATAATCTTGATGATGAAGTATTTCGGGGGAAAGCACAGGACGTTCACGATGTTGGTTGTAGAATTATAAGAAACCTTCTGGGCAAAGGCGATAGCGCTATCGGACCCTTAGATCGTCCAGCCATTCTGGTTACAGATGATCTGCTGCCATCAGATGTCGTTCATTTACTGCGAAAAAACGTTCAAGCGGTAGCTGCCGACCTCGGTGGCGCTGCTTCGCATACCGCCATCCTTACCCGCTCTCTGGAAGTGCCGTCGGTTGTTGGATTGAAGGATCTGACGAATCGAGTTAAAAACGGCGACAGGATTATCGTCAACGGAAATTCCGGCAAGGTTATTCTCAATCCATTAGCAGAAACGATTACAAGTTATGTTGTCAAACAAAATAAGTATGAAGAATACCTGGCGGAACTTGTTGATATTGAAAAACATCCTGCTGAAACTACCGATGGTCATCGAATAGCCCTTAAAGCCAATATTGAGCTGCCCGGAGAAACTAAAGCAGCCCTTAAACACGGATGTGACGGGATTGGGCTTTTCCGTTCCGAGTATCTATTTCTTACTAGTAACGTGATACCCGGTGAGGAAGATCAGTATAAGTATTACCGGCAAGTTATCGAAGCGATGGCGCCTAATCCGGTGACAATTCGTACTTTTGATCTAGGTGGTGATAAGGTGTTTACCGACCTTCCATTACCTGTTGAACCAAATCCATTTATGGGCTGGCGTGCTATCAGGGTTTTCTTTGACCAACCGAAATTATTACATACTCAGTTGCGAGCCATTCTTCGCGCTGCAACCGCTGGTCCAACGCGAATTATGTTTCCATTTGTATCTGGTATTATGGAAATCAGGCAGTTAAAAGAAATATTCGAAGAAATCAAGTCGGAACTCGAAAAAGAGGGTTTTGATTTCAATCCTGATGTTGAGATTGGTGTTATGATTGAGTTGCCGTCAGCTGCAATAATGGCAGACCGGATTGCTAAAGAAGTTGACTTCTTCAGCATTGGTACTAATGACCTGACACAATTTGTCCTGGCGGTAGATCGAGGTAATGAGCGGGTTAGATCACTGTTTCGCCCTCTTCACCCGGCGGTTATTAGAATGATAAAGATGACTGTTGATGCCGGACATTCAGCCGGAATTAAGGTTGCGATATGCGGTGAGCTTGCGGCAAATCCAACGGCGACAATGCTGCTGATTGGACTCGGTCTGGATGAGTTATCAGTTAGTCCGTTGGCGCTGGGTGAAATCAAGAAGCTTGTTCGATCTATGAGTTACGAGGAGGCAGTTGAGTTTACTGGAAAAGCGCTGGAATACGACACAGCCGTTGAGCTTGAACATTTCTGTTATGACACAATGAAACATCGGTTTGCAGAATTGCCTATATGGTTTGATAATAATAGTGGGAATAATTACTAACTCTCTCTAACCGCAGATTGCGCAGATTTAACAGATTTTTCTTCTTTAATCCACAATTCGAGTGTGTCCACGAATTCCTGCAATAACCATAGAGGGGTTGAAGCCGATCCGGTGACGCCTATGGTCTCTAGGTCTTTAAACCAGATTGTATCTATTTCTTCCGGTGTTGCCACATGGTAAGAATTTGGATTAACACTTAGGCAGGCATTATGCAGCATTTTTGTGTTTGAGGATTTTCGACCACCGACTACCAACAGAACGTCTACCTGCTTAGCGAACTCATGAAGTTTTTCACCCCGTTTTACTACTGATTCACAAATTGTACATCTTATAGTTATATTTCCAACCCAGTCTTTGATTTTTTCGCTCATTTCCTCAAACTTTTCCGGCGAGATAGTAGTCTGCGCCATAACCAGCGTCGGTTTATCGGGGGATAATTTCTTCACGTCTTCATCATATTCTATAACAATTGCATCGTGATTTGTATGACCAATGATGCCGATCATTTCGGGATGACCGTGCTTTCCGACTATAGCGACCTGGTATCCATTATAGTAGTATTTCTGAGCGAGGTTCTGGGATTTAAGTACTACAGGACAAGTGCCGTCAACAACCTCAATTTTGAACTTCTTTAATTTAGCAAAGGTCTCTGGAGGTTCACCATGAGCCCGGATTAAAATTCGGGCATCCTGAACCGCTGTTGCGTCAGGTGTTAACACCTGACGCAACTTAAAAGACGGTTTGATGTTTTCAAGGGATTTGATATGGATTGTATTCAATCCTGCCTTGTTCAGCCTATCAACTTCGCGCTCATTATGAATTATATCCCCAAGAACGAATACTTTCCGGTTTTTTGTGGCAATTTCCTTTTCAGCGAGTTCAATCACACGACGTACGCCACCGCAAATGCCGCCTTGGGGATCGAGTATTACTTTCATTTATCTGCTTTATATTCTTGACATAGTTTGTCAAGTTCACGTTTGAACATCGGAAGCAATTCGTCTTCGGTAACAGAATGTATAATTTCACCGCGTCGTATCACCAGCCCCTTGCCTTTACCTCCGACAAGACCGATGTCGGCTTCTCGCGCTTCACCGGGACCGTTGACAATGCAACCCATAACAGCAACTTTGAAAGGTATTTCAATACCTTTCAGCATCTTTTCAACCTCTTTAGTCAGCTCTATCAAGTCAATCTCAGCCCGTCCGCAGGTTGGACAAGAGATTAGTTCCGGGCTGCGGCGTCGAACGCCTGTTGCTTCGAGTATCCACCAGGCTGCCTGGATTTCCTCTTCCGGCTTGGCAGTGAGTGACACGCGAATAGTCTCACCGATACCTTCCAACAGTAGTGTTCCGATACCGATAGCAGATTTGATAGAGCCATATCCGCTTAAGCCTGCTTCGGTTACGCCGAGGTGAAGCGGAATGTTGCTCTTACACCGGAAGAGCCGGTTGGCTTCAATCATTACGCTGACATCCGAAGCTTTCATAGCCACGATAATATTATTAAAACCCTCGCTTTCCAGTAGTTCCACTTCGCGAAAAGCAGCATCTACCATGCCTTCAGCGGTTACTTTAAAATTGTCGCGTTCGAGGATGTCTTGGGGCATTGATCCCGAATTGACACCGATTCGGATGGGGATGTTTGCCGCTCCGGCAGCATCAACGACGACTTTAACTCGATCAGGTGAACCGATGTTGCCTGGGTTGATGCGCACCTTAGCGACACCAGCGGAGATTGCTTCAAGGGCAAGCTTGTAGTGAAAGTGAATATCAGCGACTATCGGACACCCAGCTTCCTTGATTATATCCGGTAATGCTTCAGATGCTCGTTCGTCCGGTACAGCAACTCGCACAAGTTCACAACCTGCATCTACGAGACGGTGAATTTGTGCAAGTGTAGCTTTTACATCACGTGTATCAGAAGAGCACATAGACTGCACAACGACAGGTGTGCCTCCACCGATGGTTAGATGACCGACTTTGACGGCGCGGATGTTGGGATTGGTTGTGAAGCGTTTATAGTCACGATTGGACTTATGTAATATCTGTTTAATCAATGTCTTAATTTTGCATCTAAATATCTCTTAACTTCCTTCAGAAATTTCTTTGAATTTTCTAATACTGTATTAGCGTACTTTTTAGATACTATATACATTTCTCTATAGTCAGCCAACTGACGTAAGTTAAAGGCATCATGAAGCCATTTAGAGTATTGTTTATCGAAAATTCCGGTCTGGATGTATTCTTTGTCGAATAGAGAAGTAACTCCTGAGTGTTTTGATGATTTCTTTTTCACAATAACAAGTAATGCTAATGCTGCATAGAACATTGCATAATATGATCGGTTTATTGATGAGCGGAATAATGCCTTTTCAAAGAGTGTCTGGGCTGATTCGATGGATTCTGCTGCTTGTTCAAGCCGATACTCAATAAGAGCAGTAAATTTTTCATTCACGCTGGAATCCCTTCATTTAAAATAGTATATACAAGTGGACTTACTGAACAAGGACCATCTTCGAATTCTTCGTGTGAGTAAGGTATTGTAGAAATTATAATCTCATTATCGAAACCAATTTGCCATGCGATTTCCACGATTTGGGCATAGACTTTATCGTCCAGATGCTCAACGACTATACAGACATCAAGATCCGAAAATTCTTCAACATCTCCTCTTACACGCGATCCGAAAGCCCATATACGCGCATCCGGGAATTTTTTACGTATAGCAGATGAGAATAACTCAAATACATATTTATCGTGTTTTTTCATATCTTATCCCTTAAATAATCCGGTCTATCCGAAATCAAACCACACACGCCCATCTCAATCAACTTTCGAGCATCATTCAAGCGATTTACTGTCCATACCATTACTTTCAGTCCTTTTGCTTGTGCTGTTCCTGCCCAGTCAAGGCTCAGGAGTTTGAAATGAGGTATGAAAAAATCGCATTTTAATAAGAGAGCAGCATTAACTGCGTGTTGACCGTCAACAAGAGCGCCGGTTAACCTGTCAAGGAGAAATCCACGTTTGATATCCGGTGCAAGCTCAAGTGAGCGTTGTAATGCTTCCGGTATAAAGGAGGTAATGACGATCTTTTGTTCGAGTTTGAACTTTTTTATAAGAGCGATAACTCTTTCAACGGCATCCAGTTCCTTTATATCAAAATCGAATGACAACTTATCACCGAAGCGTTTTAGTAAACCTTCGAGTGTCGGAATCATTTCACCACCACCCACATCAATCTTCTTTAAATCTCTGCTATGTAATTCCCGCACGGCACGGTTGCCTAAACCGGGAACATGCAGGCGTTCATCGTGAAATAGTACGGGTATACCATCCTTAGACATTCTGACGTCGCTTTCAATCCAATGAATATTCTGTTTATAAATGTAATCGACCGCCGCAATGCTATTTTCCGGACGATAGTAGAGACCACCGCGGTGAGCTATGAACAGAAGGTTCTTATTAATATGCAGGGTCGTTTTCATTACTGATTGTTTGATTGCTGTGTTGTATCACTATCCTAAACCCACTTTATCCATCACTTTATTCAAAACACTTTCTGCAAACGGTCTGGCTTTATCCGCTCCTGATTTTAAAAGCGTCTCGATATACGATGGATCGGAAGTTATTTCCTTGTACCGTTCTTGAATCGGTCTTAATCCTTCTATAACTACTTCAGCAAGTTCTTTCTTTAAGTCACTATAACCTTTGCCGCTAAAGTGCGATTCGATTTTCGGACGACTCATCTTGCTGAATAATTCGTAAATGGTCAATAGATTATAAACACCCGGACGGTTCTTATCAAACAGAATATCCCTTTGTGAATCTGTTGCAGCTCGTTTTATTTTATTTGTAATAACATTCGGCGGATCGAGCAGATTGATTGCGTGTCCTTGTCCAGCTTCACTCTTAGACATCTTTCTCGTCGGATCGTCGAGCCCCATAATGCGCGCTCCAACCTTTGGTATGAGTGCTTCAGGTATTTTGAACACCTTGCCATAGATTGAATTGAACCGTATTGCTATATCCCGCGACAGTTCCACGTGTTGTTTCTGATCCTCGCCGACCGGTACGTAATCTGCATTATACAGTAATATATCAGCAGTCATTAATACAGGATAATCAAACAGACCGGTACTGATAACCTCCTGTTTTTCCGACTTGTCTTTGAATTGAGTCATCCGTTGCAGCCAGCCTATCGGCGTGAAACAGTTGAGTATCCAAGTCAACTCGGCGTGTGCGGATATATTCGACTGGACGAAGATCGTTGATTTTTCGGGATCGATCCCGATTGCCAAGAGGATACCGGCTAACTCACGTACTTTTGCACGCAGTTGTTTTACATCCTGTGGTACCGTGATTGAGTGCAGATCTACTATGCAGAAGAAGTTGTCGTATTCATCCTGCGACGCAACCCAATGCTGCATTGCGCCGAGATAGTTACCTATATGAATGTTTCCGGTTGGTTGAATACCGGATAGGACTCGTTTTTTCAATATTTACATCCTTTGAAATCATAATAAGTGTGAAAGTTCGAAAGTGTGAAAGTTTGAAAGTGTGAAAGTTTGAAAGTGTGAAAGAACTCAAAGCCCAAAGCCTCAATCCTTTTTCTCCCTGAACACCACCGACACCGGTACGCCTCTAAACCCATACTTTTCACGAATAATTTTTTCTACAAACCGCTTGTATGGTTCCCTAATCAATCCGGCATGTCTGGTGAAGAACGCAAAGCGCGGCGGTGCTGATTTCACTTGTGTGCCGTACCTTATCTTGAAATATTTACCCTTGGTTGCCGGTGGGGGTGTTCTTGCGAGTAAGTAACCAATCTTATCGTTAAGCTCGGATGTTTTAATGCGCCGTTCACGTTCGGTTTTAACAACTAATGCTTCCTCAATGACTTTAATTGATCGATGACCTGTCAAGGCTGAGATGAATAACACAGGAACCCAGTTTAAAGATGGCGCTTTTCGCTTCCATTCTAATAGCCAACGGTCAGCATTCTTCGGATCTTTTTCGACAGCGTCCCATTTGTTGACAACAAGGATCACACCCACACCGTTCCCTGCTGCTTGATTGACAAGTTTTATGTCACCTTGAGTCAGACCTTCTATGCCGTCTATCATCACAATTGCCACGTCACAGCGTTCCAATGCTCGTAATGCCCTTAACGTGCAATAGAATTCCAATCCCTGCTGCCCGAAACGCTTGCGTTTCAGACCTGCAGTATCTATAAGTCGGATTCGTTTACCGTGATACTGGATGATTGTATCTACCGCATCGCGGGTTGTTCCAGGGATATCCGACACCACCATTCGTTCAGTTCCTGCTAATCGATTCACCAGCGAAGACTTACCGCTATTGGGTGCGCCGATGATTGCTAATGATAGTTCTTCAGCCGAAGGTGCATCAGGCAATATCGGTTTTAAATCATTTAATCGACTACAGATTTCATCAAGTAGGTCACCGATTTGGAAACCGGTCAGAGCGGATATGGCAATGGGATCGCCCATTCCGATACTCTGAAGGTCCCAGGCAAGCGCCACTCGTTGCGGATCATCAACCTTGTTGGCAATGAAAACAACAGGCACATTCTGCTTGAGGATGATATGTGCCAAGTCAATGTCTATTTCGGATGTTCCAGTTTGGACGTCTGCTATAAAGAGCACGAGGTCAGCTTCCTGTGCAGCTATCAACGTCTGCTCAGAAACAGCTTTCGTAAGCTCACCACCCTCACTCTCGGGGAGGTAACCCCCTGTATCCACTAATGTAAACCGTATTCCTCCCCATTCAGTCTCAGCGTAGTGACGATCACGCGTAACGCCCGGTATGGGATCAACGACCGCAACACGCCGACGAATTATCCGGTTAAAGAGTGTCGATTTGCCCACGTTGGGGCGACCGACTATGGTGACAATGGGTAAGGGCATAATTTTTTACTGCAGAGGGCGCAGAGGACACGGAGATGTTTATTTGTTTTACTTAGCATTACTTTGTTAAGTGCGAATTTCGCGTAGGGGCCAATTTATTGAGCCCCTTCTACTTAGTGCCTGACCGAAAAGTCCCTCTTTTGTCATTCCCGCGAAGGCGGGAATCCAGGTAATCTATTGTTTCTCCTGGATTCCCGCCTTCGCGGGAATGACAAAAAGGGGTTAATATCCAGTAA
>JAVCDD010000012.1 GCA_030765125.1 Candidatus Hatepunaea meridiana | reverse complement strand
TTTTCTGGATATTAACCCTTTTTTGTCATTCCCGCGAAGGCGGGAATCCAGGAGAAACAATAAGTTATCTGGATTCCCGCCTTCGCGGGAATGACAAAAGATGGGCTTTCCGGTCAGACACTACTTAACAAAGTAATGTTAAGATCAAATTTCAATCGGTATCAAATTATAACTTAAAGCTTCTTGCTTTCTTTTTTACGACAATCAGGACACTTTCCGAAAAACTCTTGATTGTATCCGATTATCTCATATTCGCTCTTGAATCACAGATCATCTAAGGAAAACCCGGTTCAAATGGCAGATTGTCTATCTTACCACAACTCACGCAACGAATATGGATATGTTCTTCCTGCTTGTATTCAAACCGTCTCGGATGTCCATCAATCAGTATCTTTGTGATTAATCCTTGCTGCAATAGCGCATCGAGGTTTCGGTACACAGGGCCGAGACTTATTTTGTGGAGTCGCTTTTTAACCAACCGATATAATCTGTCAGCAGTCGGATGGTTATTGGATTTCTTCATCACTTCGAGTATAACTTTTCTCTGCTTTGAAAATCTGTATTTTGTTTTGTTACTCATATTAGTAATAATAACGATTACTAATATGATACGAACTAATAAATATAATATTTGAATGATTTGAATTATTATGATTTTGGAATCTTTCTGAGGTTCATTTCAAAATGAAAACAAAATTTGCTTTCAACTCACAAACAACCTATTTATTGGTACTTTATGTCTAAGATTCGTGCTTTTTCCAACAGCATAGAACAGACCAGTCAAGTTCAAACCGTTCGCACACCCTCACTGTGTCCGGATGAGGAATTGGTTGAAGTAGATACGAAACCGTAATATCCAAAGGCAGGGACGCCTACGCTACTCCCTCCAACCGACTCAACAACCTTCCTGATCTATACTTGAAATTTATGCTCACCACACTTGCTTTCAATCCAATATTCTATTATAATCTTGTATTCTAAATATTAACAATATCTTTTCAGGAACATCTATGAACATCGTTGAAATAGAGAAGGTCACTAAAACATTTAACAAATTTACCGCTGTTGACAGCCTTTCCTTATTTGTGCCGGAAGGAAGTATATATGGCTTTATAGGACCTAACGGCTCCGGCAAGACTACGACGCTGCGTATGATTATGAACATTTTCTATCCTGATAATGGTTCAATCAACGTATTCGGAGAGCGCCTCAACGGGGCATCGACTGATCGTATCGGTTACCTCCCCGAAGAGCGAGGTCTGTATAAGAATATGAAGGTTCGAGAGATACTGAAATTCTATGGCAGTCTTAAGAATGGGAAGAATCTTAAAAAAGAGATCAACCGCTGGCTTGATGCGCTTGATTTGAGCGATTGGGCTAATAAGAAAATATCAACCCTCAGTAAGGGGATGAGCCAGAAGGTTCAATTTATTGCCTCGATAATTTCAAAACCGGAACTTATAATCCTGGACGAACCTTTTACCGGTCTCGATCCTGTGAACACCGATACGATTATTGAGGAGATATTAGAGCTGCAGTCACAAGGCACGACAATCCTATTCAGTACGCACGATATGAGTATTGCCGAGAAGATGTGCGACTTCATCTTTATGATCTTCAAAGGCAAGAAGGTTCTGGACGGGACGCTCACCTCCATACAGGACAAGTATGGCAGCGACACCCTGCGCGTCAGGTGTAACGATGGTATTTCAGCGCTTCAAAACCTGGAGGGCGTGGAGAAGATCACCGATTTCGGACAGATACAGGAGTTACGGATGAATGGGGATTGCGATCCTCAGAATGTGCTGTCTCAAATTATGTCACGAACAAGTATAATTAGTTTCGAATTGGCAAAACCTTCACTGCACGATATATTTGTGCGAATTGCCAGCCCTGATAAGGAGGAAATCAACAATGCTTAAAGCAATTCAAATCGCCAAAATGGAATATATTACTACATTCAGGAGTAAAGGTTTCATCATAATAATGCTGCTGGCGCCGTTTCTGTTCAGCGGGAGTATAATTGCCATCAAAGTGCTGGAGAATCGTGTAGATACAACCGATAAGAAAATTGCAATCATAGATCGTTCAGGTATAATCTCCAATCATCTGATCGAAGCTGCTAAGATACGCAATGAAACTGGAATTTTCGATAAAGAAAAGGATAAGAAAATTCGACCGGCATACTTATTTGAGACCGTCGAACCTGATAATAAGGATCCCAAAGCGCAGCAATTAATGTTGTCCGACCGGATACGAAACGGTGATTTGCATGCGTTTATTGAAATCGGTTCGGAGGTACTTCACCCGGGAGAAAATCAAGAAACCCGCCGGATAGCATATTATGCCAAGAACGCCGTAATGGACAACGTGCGAAACTGGCTGCAAAATCTGATTAACATTCAACTGCGTCGTTTGCGGATGTATGAAGTTGAAGTGGATGAAGCTATCATCGAAGACGTTCTAACCTGGTTGAATGTTGAAGCTTTGGGACTCGCCTCAATAGATGAGGAAACCGGCGCCGTCAAAGATGCAAAACGCGCTAGCAAGATTGAAGCTGTTCTGATCCCAATAGTATTTGGGATGGTGCTATATATGATGATCCTGATGGGATCTATATCTCAATTGCAGTCGGTTATGGAGGAGAAAACGCAGAAGATCGCCGAGGTAATGCTTGGATCTGTAAGACCGTTCGAGTTTATGATGGGCAAGCTGCTTGGAGGAGTAAGCATAGCTCTGACTACTTCATCATTTTATACTATAGTAGGAGTTATAGCCATAAACTACATGGGATACAAGGAGTTAATTCCTTATGAAACGTTGCCTTGGTTTTTTGCATATCTGTTTTTCGCCATCTTTATGTTTGGAGCGGTAAATGCTGCGCTTGGCTCAGCCTGCAATGACCCTAAGGAAGCTTCAAGCATGACGTTTCCCGCTATATTACCGGTAGTAATTCCAGTGTTTGTTATGGTTCCGGTAATCCAGCAGCCGCTGACCGGTTTTGCTACCGGTATGTCGTTGTTCCCCTTCTTTACACCTATCCTGATGACTATGAGAATAGCCACCCCGACCGATATTCCAATGTGGCAGCCCTGGGTCGGTCTGTTTGGCATAGCCTCGTTCGCACTGTTATTTGTCTGGTTAGGAGGGCGAATCTTCCGTGTTGGTATACTTATGCAGGGGCAGCCTCCGAAGCTTTCTAATATTATTCGGTGGGCGGTAAAGGGGTAGGTGTGTTATTCAGGTTGGGATAATGTAAAAATATGGGGACAGTATACTTATTTTTCTTTGGACTGTCTTTATTATAAAGAGTATTAATAAAACAGGTATACTGTCCCCTTATTTTACATTAAAATGCGATAAAGACAAATAAACCTCCGATTGATGTAACCTAACCCGGGTTACACAGGTCTAATGTATTAAAGGCGGTAATAGCCGCGAATAATAACACCAAATCGGAGTTTACAATGTATGACCGTAGTTTTACACCAAGCGCTAATTTACTTGTCTTTCTCCTGATAATGTTGATTGGCATCATCGGTTGTTCCGCCGACAGTCTCACGGGACCTTCCGGACAGTCTCCCGCTGACCAGAATGAAATTGAAGATACAAAGAGCAGCAACAGCGCAGTATCCAGTCTCAACGACGAACAATCCGGAGTTTTTATCCCTCCACCATCAAACCTTTGGGCTGAAGTAGTTACTAATTCATTTGACATGTCCACCAGCAAGATTGACCTGTTGTGGGATGATAATTCGGAAAACGAACTTGGCTTCAGGATTGAACGCAGAACCGGTGTTGAGGGAGTATGGCAAGAACTCAATCTGGTTGATCGCGACGTTGTCTCATTCCAGGACAGGAATCTGGAACCTGACAAGACCTATTATTACCGGGTGCAAGCTTATGGGATAAATACAAGTCACGATTATTCTAATATAGCTACAGCTTCAACCGGAAATTCAAATTTCAAATCAAAACCTTCTAACTAATTTGGGAAAGAGTTTCAAAGCGTTCAAACAAAAGCGCCAACCTCTATCTGGAGGTTGGCGCTTTTGTTACTTATGCCTTTAAACTTATATCCAGCACTTGATTTGAATACCTTTTTCGAGGGGGTTTAAGCTTCAGATTGAACGTTCCCGTATGATCTTGAATGCTTTGTCTCTTCGTTCCACATAATACATAATGATGTTTTGTCTGTTCGAAAACGATCGATCCTAAGGCTAATATTATTATGATCTTACAATAAGTTGTCAAGTAAAGTGTGATTCGATTTGCGATTCCGAAGTTTCGGGAAAAGCAATCTTGTAAGTATAAGTAATTAAAGAGATTGCTTCGTCACTTCGTTCCACATAATACATAATGATGTTTTGTCCGTTCGAAAACGACAGATTCTAAGACTAATATTATTATGATCTTACAAAAAGTTGTATCGAATTCGCACGATTTTTTAATCGAATTGAAAGGGAAGTTTTAATGACTTCCCTTTATTGTTTTCTAAAAGTATATTTATCATATAGTTACATTTAATTGTATTTATGGTATGGAAGTTGCTTCCTTAAGAACGCATCTTCCCCCAGAATTTCATTTAAGTCTATAATAATTAGCATCATATGAAGAATATGTGTGCACTACTATGTTTCTTTGAAAATTATCTATCGTGTTGCTGTAACACTTGACA
>JAVCDD010000119.1 GCA_030765125.1 Candidatus Hatepunaea meridiana | reverse complement strand
TCAAAACGGAATCCAGAATCGAATACAGGGAATCAAATCCATTATTTAAGCAGATCCTTATAAAAAATTCCCTGATTCTCACAATTGTGAAGGATGATTAGGGACAGATGTTCCAAGCAAGAAAGAAGAAGATTGATGTCCGAGCAAAAAGAATTCAAACTCCGATTGTTGATGTGATTTGTAGAAAACAAATAGCATTCTCGGAACGAATCCAGGCAAATTTAGCATGAAATAAAGTTTTGATGGAAATCGCTGAAATGCAATACTAGTGGGGCGGATGGAATTAAGACCATGCACAATCTTGATTCAAAGAAGACTTATACTTTTTTCGCAAGAAATCCGATTGATTTAACAGTAAGAATGGTATTGCAGAAATCCAATACTACAGTGGTGGATAGTATTTTGACTAGCCACAGGCAGGTCAATGCTACTAGGTAACTATATATGAGGCATCTATATACTTATTATTAATATATATATATCAGTGCAAAATTCATGAACACTTTGTGATGAATGATGAAACCAAATAGGGTACCGTGATGCAACCACATTGATATTATTAGGAGAAAATGGGACTATTTTGTCCCTCTATTTTGTGGAGTAAAGTGAAATTGTTATATAAACAAACAAGGGGCTACCAAATCAATGTCTGGTTTCATTTTCTGCGTCAATTCTGAAGAATCTGAAAACCCCATTTTTGCCAAGAAGATGAATATTGGTCGTAATGTGATGCTGGGAGTCCAATTATTAGAGTGTGACGAGCCCTTGTCATTGCTACATATGCCAACCGACGATCTTCTGTATTATCATCCGATTCGATTGCTCTAACTACAGCATTAAAGAACTTAACTGATCCTAAAACTAGAACTCCGTCAATACTCTCACCCTTAACTTGGTGGATAGTCGCGAGTCGAGTTGGTGGTAAGGGCGTTTGGGGTTGGAAAAGAGGTAATTCTTGCTGGGTTGGACTAAGTCCATGTTTTCTGATTTTATGACCCAACTTTGGAGGATTTGTTATTCCAATAGATTTAAACAACGATATGAGATTTGTCTTTAAATTATCTATCCACTCAGTGCTAATTTCACTTACTGAAGGAAGACCTTCCTGAGATTTTAAAAACCGCCAAATAACGAGTCTAGCTTTTTCTGCCTCCTCACTACCACCGTTTTCCTCGATCCTTACCCAAATATCATCCTCTGCTGTTAGTGCACGTATACAACTCTCTATCAGATTAAAAGCCTTCTTGAAATCCTTTCTTCCATCTCTCAAAAAAGCTGCATGTGCGAACAATTTTGTATTACCCTGAAGTGTATTGTAATTAGCCTTTCCCCTAATTGAATCTATATCCGCATGCGCTCGACAGAGAATAGATGCATCTTTATTGCCGATGAATGCACTCTCTAATAATTTCTCAAAGATCGAAATTGAGTGGATGCATTTTTTCGTAGGCTCCCGTACAATAAAGGCATTTTCATACTCGGATCTGGCATTACTACAACCAATAAACATATCATTTCCGCTGATGTTTGCGGCTGAACTTGCGATAGGATTGTTACATCTAAAGGATTTTGATAGAGGTAGTTCTGGTATTTTCCAGTCAGTTTTCAATGCCTCCAATGACTCTGGATGAGCTAGCATGAATTCGTAAATGCATTGATCCGGATCGCCAACTAATGTTACCTTAGTACCTGCGTCATGTAAAACCTTCAGACATTGGATGAGCCATTCGTTTGTATCTTGAGCTTCATCCACTATAATCTCAGGGAACCTTCTAGCGAGTAGTTGGCATAAATATGGGCGCTTCTTAAGAAGGTAAAATGCCCAGAACTTTCTATGTTCATGACTGATGTAACCAGCTTTCATTAGAGCCATCGGAGGTGAAGTTTTAGACAAAACCTTCACTTTGGTTAGCTTTCCGTTTGGTGTTTGGAATCCGTATACGACTTTCTTGTTTTCTATCATCGGTGTGAGTTTACTTGTCGGAATTGGTATTCTTGTACCGTTATTGAACTCCACTAAAGTTGAGAAACTTGTACCCTTTAAAAATGCGCTGTGTGATTCAGTGAACAGCTTAGGTCTCTTTGCTGAACCAGTAATCAAGTGCCCAAATGGTGTGATAATAAAGCGTTCAACAAATGAGTCGAATGTCCCAATGTAGTTCGGATCAGAGAGCAATTCTCTACATCCTACTTTGATCGTAGCCTCGTAGAACTCATGTATTGCAACGTTTGTGAATGAAAGTAATGCGAGACCACCGACCTTGTAGTCCCAATTAGCTCCTCTCCAAATGAACCGTCTGCAAGATGTCCATGTTTTCCCGCTTCCTGGGGATGCCCGGAGGAGGAACTCCAACTCATCTGAAAATATAGCATCTCTTTGTTCCTCAGTCGGATTCTGAGACAGGATTTGTTGTCGAAGCTTCTCTATTTTGTTCATCTGGTTCCTCGCTTTTTATGACACCAAGATGCAAAAAAGCCTCTCGGATGTATTGAGGTACCGTGTCCGGTGTTAAATCTACGTCCTCTAAAAGACCCGCTAATTCTTGGGCGAACTTTCCTTTTGAAGTACCGTTTCGAAGGAATTCCGTACGAAAAGCCTCCGCTTTCTCTTCGTCTGTCTTCAAGCCTCCAACGGTTGTATTAAGTTTAGCACCGTTTGTTGGGTGCAGTTCTTCGTATGCTTCAAGCATAAATGGTAACAAAGCAGCAGAGCGAGCTAATTCGTGTTCAAAAGTGATCTCTCCGAATTCAACCCGAAGATTGGCTATTTCACTCTCCTTTGCTTTTAATCCTGAAGCTGTTGCTGAAGGCGTACCTGTCCTTTCTTTGTCATCGCCGTCAGTAAGAATCGCAACGGGCAAATTAAGGTGATCATTTCCAAATAGAGGGAGGAAGGCATTGAAATTAATGCCTTCGGCATTCAAGACCGTAACCGCTGCCTCATTGAGGTTCCCCCCTGAAATTCGAGCAAGGACTGGCATCAAGAGAACTTCCGAAATTCCTTCAACCATCAGAATTCGACGAGCAAAAAATAATTCTGCCCGAGTTGCATTAAGATACCTTTGAAGTTTATTCTTAAGAATCGGATCGTACTCAATCGAACAGATGGAGACCGTTGTTACTTTATTCTGATTTTCGTGGACATAAATGATCGAATTGATGGGAGCTTGACTCGCCAATATAGGTGAATGAGTGCTTGCAATAACCTGGACCTGATTACCTTCTGCTTTGGTTTCCTTTACAAGATGTAGAAGTAGTAATACCTGCAATTGTGGGTGAAGATGAGCTTCTGGCTCTTCCACCAGAATAGACCGGAAGGAATATTGATCGCTTCGTTTTAGTGTTCCGAGAGTCATTGCTGTAAATATTAGATTGTTGTAGCCGAGACCGTTTAGCGCGAATGGGAGTTGTTCAATCTCTGGCTGAAGACCGGCAATGATTCGGTGGAATGTCGGATCATTAAAAATTAATTCGGTTTTCTGTGATAGCTCCTCACCTGCAATGGAGACCATCTGAGTGTCGATATCCGATTTGGCATCCTTAACCGACTTTAACTTCCGAATCCCGTCGTTGGCTTCCTTTGCTATCGTTATGAACTCACCTTGTTTATCATCACTTGTGAGACAATCAATAAGCCGCGCCACTTGAGAATACCGACCGGGTTTCAATCCACTTTCAGGATTCCGTAGTGGCTGAAGATAAATTGAATTGAGTTTGTCGTATAGATTTGATGGAAGCGTACCTCCTTCTGTCTCACCGCCCCACATTTTGTAATTTACTCGTCTTGTTGCCGTATTAAACTCTGCACGGGCATTTAACCATACTTCGAAATTCCCGTCACCGATGTCTTTGAGACATTCCAAAAAGTGAACCTCGTCGTCGTCACTCAAATCACAAAATACACAGGATATTTCGATTGGTGCGTCTCCTGCTCCTCTTCGGAAATCGTCTTCGTTTAGTCGGAGTGCATTAAAGTCGCGACCAGGAAACAACATAAAGCGCAGTGCATCAATAATTGCTGTTTTTCCTGTGTTATTCTCGCCAACGATTACACTTAATCCTGCAGGGAAAGTGACTGTCAGTTCTTCGATCTTACGAAAGTTTCTAATGTGTAGGTTCTTGAGTCTCATAGTAAATCAAACTCTCCATCGTGATACCTGATTGATGCCTGATGAAGTCACATGACTATGTGATGCAACTATATGATTTTTTTATTTATATATATCATGATCCGTAATGCAACCAAATTCGCCTGTGCCTGGTCAGAATTCCATCCATCCCATCAGCATTGGATTTCAACGGTTTTAGTGATTGTGCATAGTCAAAATGTCATCCGCCATGGTGGTATTTGATTTCAGCATGCCTGAAAAGTAATCTTAAATCCTTATAATTCCAATACTGGCGGGACGGATAATAAAAAGACCAGAGACAGGATGGACTCACTATCCCAAGGGCTTTTACTAACGGTTCCCGTGTCTTTGTTTCTATTGTTCTATAAAATGCCATATCTCGCAACTATTTGAAATATAATGAAATATGCGATGATCTTTTCGCAGTCTCTGACGCATTATGACATTTTATGGGCGAATGCGACTGAGTGTCTCACAGAATCACAGTTGAGAAGCACTGGGTCTGTGAGATGCATCAATGGTGACACAGGATATTTTAAAGCCCTGTTCTTCGGAGGTAGCCACCCCCAAGTCGTTTACCAGTTTCACCGCGTCAGTCAAAGTTTTGTCGTGAGGCTTATTAAATGTAAGACCATTGGTATCTTTGAACCAGAATTGTACAAATATCCCACTTTTGGACTCCACAGACCGAAGATAGGCCGGTAGCTGCTTTCTGATGCCATCTTCAACTTTCTGACTATGGGCATATTTGAATTCAGCGATCACGTTTAAAGGGATACCTGTGGGGGTGGTGTAGGAGAATCGAAAGTCTAACTCACCGATTCCTTCATTAGATTCTCTTATGACATGAACACCTAACCTGCGAAGAACCAGTTCAAAGATGACGAATAGAGTGGGTTGGGCCTCGGTTTCAGGTTTTGGAATTCTCTCTATTCGCGATCCACCGCTTTCCATGATCGATTTGGTTTGCCAGAATGGTTGAATCCATCTTCTATCTTCGATGTAGTGCCGGAGAGTCTTGTCAATCACATTCAGTATCAATGTATGCAAATCAGATTCTGAGTGGATTGGTGTATCTGCAATGATAAAGCCTAAGCTGTCAATATTGTGACTTATGCTTGCATTGCCGAGATAGTCGTAAAGCGCGTTCCTGTATGCATCTGCGTTAGTCAAGAAGCTCAACTTGAGAAGCAGTTGATGCTTAGTGGTTTTACAGAGATAGCTCGTGACGTAGTTGGAAAAGCTGCTATAAGTCAGTGGGATCACGGAGAGGGGGTATAAATCTGAGCTTAAGAACTTATTGAGAACGGCAATAATCGCGATCTTATCAGAATCAAATGGACCGCCCAGTATCTCATCATATTCGTTGCTAAGCTGAACTTTGATCCCCGAAGGGTGCGAGTGATCGGCCCAGTTGTCAAGCTTAAAGGGGAAAACGACTCGTATCATCAAGGCTGGATAAATTGCTCGGTTGTCCAAAAAAGCAGCAATCGGTAAATCCGTCATTTCTGGTGAGCCTGATCCGAGTCTTATATCTTTTGAAGCCTTAAACACTGGATCATTTTCAGAGTTGACTTTGAAAAGATGAATACTGTAATGAAGATCATCCATTTCAAAATGATAATCTCCTTCTTCCAAAGGGAATAGACCCAAAGGCATGATTGCTTCAGTGACAGAGTAGTAATCTTCGGGGTTTTGCTGATTGATGGAAGTAATATCGCCGTAGAAATAATTGAGATATTTCAAGTCGATATTACTTTCAGAAAACGGTGTTCTGACAGACGGTTCCATCTTGAATCTCCTGCGATTTTAGAGAATTATTATTTGTGCTGTCCCTGATCTTTATTCCATCCGCTCTTGTGCATGGTCTTAATTCCATCCGCCCTATTAGCATTGGATTTAAGCGATTTGGATGATATCTTGATCTTATGATAAATTCACTCAAAATCCTGTTAATTTCAGTTCGAAATTGCTTTGTTTCTCATCAACAATTAGTTTTAGAGAACTTGTTATTGAGACATCAACTTTCCATTTTTCAACGTAATACAAAGAGACCACGTTTGCAAACTTCAGATAGAGCATTATTTGTTCTAATTTCTCGATTCTTTAAGAACTGGCGTCAGACTGTTACAATAGTGAAGCCTGACACGTGATGAACGACAATTATTCTTCCCAGTCAGCGACAATTATAATTGTCGTTCATCACCAACAGCAATAGTAAGGAGCCAACCCTTATATTGGCTATGGGGCATATGATGAACACTCCGATTTGGCTATTATCCAGTGATGTTGTTTGGCAAAAAATCTCTGTTATGAAAAACTTACCGGTAGCGATAGGAAAAACACGACAGAAAACTGGAAAAATGAGATAAATCCTATGGAAAATGTTACCGACTGAGTATGTTGCTAAGTAATCTCAAGAAGGTTGTAAGTACGCGTCAGGATATTCACCCCTCATCCTTTTCTTTATATCTCTCTAACACTCTCTTGTTCAGATAGTCTCTCTTCCAGTATGTCTTAGGTTTAAGTATTACCTCCCAGACTTCAAATCTATCATTCCATTTTATCAGGTTATTTTTATGTAAACTGTCTAATGCGGTATTCATTGATCTCATATGTATACCAGCATGATCTGCCATGACTCTCATATTTGCTTCACAAAACTCTGATTTCCTAACTGGGTAGATATCTTCGAAATCTGTACTATCAAGTTCATCAGAGTATAACTCGTAATACACTTCAATGTCAAAAGTTGAGAAAAACCTCATTACCGAGTATAGTGCTTGACCAACAGGATTAAGCATTAACCAATTTCCGCTTTCAAGAATACACTTATGAAATCCAAATGAACGTCCTCTCTGACCAGGTTTTGGAAGCTTTATATGAAACTTCTTTGACCTCTTTCCACGTTTCGTTGTATATGGCATAAATTTAAATCCGGGAAAGTCCTCTAAATCGTTTATGCCCTTGCGTGCTGTTTTCTCGGTTAGTCCAGATAAGATAGCTATTGTCTGTTCACCAGGGAAAGCGTTACCAGCTTCATTACAATGACATGCAATGGGAGGAAACACAGTCTTTGATGCTTTTGAAAGCAAAGCCCAATTATAGTTCTCGATTAGCTTCCTATCCCATAGGAAGAAATTGACATAGTTTATTTCTTCTTTGAACTGATACAGCTTCATCTTTCAAACTCCTTGTCCGAACCATTACGATAACTTACTGTCTCAACCGGATGAAGTGACAGATCATCTCCAGATCATAGGGACCGTAAGCGAAAATCAAATTATCATGCTCGTGGATACCCGCCTCACGTAGCGTTGTGTTCTTCGGAAGCACCGACTCACTTTCTAAGTGGATCAAATCGATTGAAGCATCATATGGTAGTTCAATACTGAAACCGATCCTTAGCATATTCGGGGTTGTCAGAGTTTTCACTGACAGATTGAGGTCGTACGTGCCTGGACGTTGATTCGACGGTGGAGAAGCAAAAGAGGAAGTTGTTCCATCCCAGAAATGAAAGAAGAGTTCACAATGCCGCGGTGAATCACTACGGGTGATAAGACGCTTAAGAAAATTAACAAACCGCATGATGAGTGTACGCACGGATAGTCCAGAAAACCGATCCCAGAAGAACCATATCGCTGCAGCTCCGCCGAGTAAAGTTGAGATTATGAGAATTATTTGCATTGAGATTCACTTTGGTTGATTTTTTATGCCAAACTTGTTATTCTATCCAATTTATCCATATCAATTCACAACGAAACGAAAATATCCTCAATTTTCGGACACCTCTCTCTGGTGTTCAAACCTCACTACTTTCAGAGTCTCATCCTCTTCCACTGTAACCAATCACTCAACTCTTACCAATACATTTCACCTTATCCATATCCTGCCTAACGTCACCAGGAAGAGGGCGAGGAGAAGCCAACCGCAAAGACCTTCAAACATAGCGAGAGTGCGGAAACGGATTACCGGTTGCATTTTCATGAATGGCTTTACACCGAGCTTGCTTGCTTTATTCCTTTTTAACCAGGGGATTAGGATTGAGAGAATTACTTCTTCCGTTGGCACCCAATCGCCGTATCCTACTGTTGTAAACGTGTTCACACTGAAATATAGAGCATCACGGACTCTCTCGATTTTCGTTCTATCTCTGGTTAGTGATGAACGACAATTAGAATTCCCGCCTATTGCTTGGGCAGAAATCTGCAAGGGCAACGGTAAGAGTATTTTGATTACAAGCAAAGATCCTTAATAAGGTTCCCCTCGCAATAAACAAAGAGTACGGAAATAAATATTTGCATTGTCACACGCCCTCATGTGACGGTACAACATATTTAAATGGCAGACGAGGGCATCTACCAGTGCGTTTAAGCTTTGCCAGCACAGTCTGGATAAAGCGAGGGGATATTGCATTACGATCGCTTGAATTTTTTTACGATCCAAGAACCAAATCTGATCGTAATATCAATAATGCATATTATTGCTGCGAATAAAATTATCGCTTCCATAATATATTAATGGTTAATTGATGAACACTGGATCTTGGTAAAATCCAGACGAATTAATCTAATTATACTTCACTTATTTAGATTGTCAAGACCATATTCCAACTTTTATTAAGGTTGTAATTCTTTTTACTTCCAAATGCCAAGTCCTCTATATCCCTCGATTATGAGTTTATTTGCATACATATGCTTTTAAATGTTTATGTGTTGTTACCAACTCATCCAGGAAGGTGTATAAAGCAGGCAGCGTACTGCGGTCAAATCTGAACTGAGTTGCTGATTTAGGAAATCCATAGCCGGATGGATTAGTACAAAGTTCTTCATTCCTCCAACAGCAAAACAATCTCCCCAATTTTATTCCATTCGCATTAGCATGAATCCATTGCCAGATCCTTCTACCCAAAATGTTATTCCGGATACTGCACTGGTGGTTCTTTCGAATGTAAAGAATGAATTCATCGTTCCCCACTTGGATAGTGTTATTCATTGTTTCACCTGAATTTTATCTGAATTCAACTTATGCTGTTCTCCACGATCCTTTTACTTCGATAGCTAAAGAGTCATCTGAAATGAGTCCTAACTCAATTTTTCAAGTTTCTTCTCCAGATCTTCCAGTTTCTTGCTATTTCTCTCGTAAGCTTCCCTGTTATGCTTCATATTCGGTAACATATTCTTCAATCTTTGTAACTTCTGTTTCAGCAAGTCCAACCTCGAAATCTGCGTATCATTTTTCATTAACTCATTCTCCACTAACTTTTGTAAATTTCCTGAATTTTCGACAATCGCTATCTCTTCCGGGGTGAGGTCGTAAAGTTTGTAAACGAGTTGGTCAATCTCTACTTCGAGTGTTGAAGTATCGGCATCTGGGTTTTCATGTTTAGCAGTGAGGATTTGTGTAGCTAACTTCTCAATTTCTATTACATCTAAGTTGTTCTCTTTGGTGATTTTTGGAATTGGAATCTTATCTACGAATATTTTAAAATACCTATTGCCTTTTTCACCTAAATCGGTAGCAAGCAATGGAAAAATAAAATCTATAACACAGGAGTTTAATATTGCGCATAAATACTTCCGATTTTCACCCAAGATCATATAAACTGTATTATTAAAAAAAGTACCAGAAGGTATTATAGTAAACGATGGTTTTATCGCGATATCTGTCCACACAACCTTCTCCTTCATAAACTCATGATAGTAGGAGCAAGCTCTAAGATTCCACCAATTCTGTCCTTTATCATCACGGTTGTAAAGTCCTTTACCTTTAACCTTCAAGTGACCAGTCTCGATTTTATCAGCAAGGTTCTTCAAGTAGTTATATACAAATGGGTATTTAGTTTGTATATCTAAATCATACCCAGTCATTAATAAATATTTATCCTTGAAACTACAGGAATATCGCTTAAGGTCTCGACCTCTTATCATTGGCTTGATAATCTCAGTATTACATGGATCTTGAGCAATTAATTCACTTCGTTTAGCTTCATCGATGATAAAAGCATCGTTACAACCAGTAACAATTCCTCGGTTAATTTCAATATCCCAATCTTTTAACGGTATCCCATTTGCTTCAATTTTCTTTTTGAGTGCAATTTCCGCATTTGAACCGATGAACCAGGTGTTCGATGTCAGGTTTTGCAGTATAACCTTATTATCATCGACGTACCGGTGAACACTATCTTCTTTTTTATAGTCATTCCTGAAATGTACAGCTTCTAATTCATTCTGGTTTCCTGTATTCGCAACTACTATAATATTAGTATCCACAGTTGCAGCTTCAAACACTTTAAAGCCTGCAAAATCAAGTAGTTTTTTAGGATTTATACTAGCAAAAAATCCTCTTAATAAATCTCCGTATGCAGCGCGCATCCATTTATTGCTAGTGATATATGTTAAATGCCCACCTGTTTTCAGCATATTTACACCTTTTTCGTAGAATAAGCAGTAAATATCACCTGTACGTCTGAAGGTTTGATATTTTTCATTTTCATAAAGGTTGGCAAGATTGCCACCGTCTTTCTGTAATTGAACATATGGTGGATTGGCAATGACTATATCAAATCCTTTTTTATTAATACAAACATCTGCAAAATACAGCTTCCAGGGAAAGAAATTGCGTATTTTATTGCCATGAGTCATTTCCTTTAGTTCTTCTTCCATTCTTTCAAAATTGAATCCATCTGACCTCTTATCAAGTTTTAGTTTCTCTTTGCTATAATATTCTTTTCGTGCTTCAATTTTTCGAAATTGTTTTGATTTTTCTACGATGTAATCCAGGGCTTTGAAATATTCATTTTTATGCCTTTTCAATTGATAATGAAACACTTTAGCTACAGAATCCTCGACAGCCTCTTTTATAAGATCCTTCTCTTCTTGATCCGTTGCGCTAAACAACTCATCCTGGTAGCTTTGTAACTCTTCAATCAGCTTATCAAGCTCCAAGTCCTGTTCTGACTTTAACTTTGTTTTATTGCTCTCCTTATCAATGTGCAACGAAATGCCATAAAAGTTTTCAATTAGACTATTACCCTGCATAATCCTGTAATCAAGGTTTGGAAGTGGTCTGATGTCCCTATAGTTCTCCTCGTCAACAACGAGTGATAGCCATAAGCGTAGTTTGGCAATATCAATGGCTCCCGGATCGAGATCCACCCCATAGAGTGAATTCTGTATGCAATGTCGTTTGAATTCGTAACTGTTTCTTGCTTCCCTATCTTCAAGGTATGTTGTTAGTACATTCCTGGCTTTAACAATTTCGTGCATTATTCCAAGGAGGAATGCACCTGAACCTACTGCTGGATCGCAAACCTTGATATTTTGAAGCTTTTCATCCAGCAATGCAGCATTCATTCTAATTGACGACGCTATTTGATATTTATAGGATTTTGTACCTTTCTCTTTAGCATTATCATGCTCAATAGCAAACTCACCTTTACGAATAAAATCTTCTATCTCTGCTTTCGGTACAAGGGGAACATATCCAGGCGTTTTCAGTGATGCTTGTTCCGGTTCCCTCATCTTAATGAAATTAGACTGTGTTTGTCGAGCTTCAGATAATGAAATATCTCCGGTGTTGACCTCGGTATCAAGATAATTAATCAGACTCTCCTGGCACATGTAATGGACAATCTCTCTTGGTGTATAATACGCACCTGAACCCTTGCGTAGGTTCTCAGGCAGGAGGTTTTCGAATACCTTCCCCAGCATTTCAGGATCAACAGCAACTTCTTTCTCAAGTGGTTCGTCCTCACGAACTGTGAAGTTGTACATATCGAAAGTATCAAATATTTCACCGATCAACTCATTTGGAATCTTAATATCGGTTTCTTCCCAGTCATAACCGTTTATCGGTTCGAACAATCCACCGTTAAGAAATGGGATCTTACAATTAAAAAGTTCAAAATCATCGTTATCCCTTTTGGTAGCCAATGCTGAATAAAACAAAGGCTCCAGAACTTCATTAAAGAAATTCTCATATTCATGATATTCCTTCCTGTAGAGCCTTCTAAGAAAGTTTTTAGATCCGGTTCCCCATTCTTTATACTCACTGTGCTCATCTTTTTTAACACCCAGCCAACCCTTTTTCTGCAGGAAATACAGGAATACAATCTGTCCTAAGAGCTTCTTAGAGAAGTTAGAGGTTTCGATAGATTTCAGTTCGAACTCAGCCTTAATCACTTGATTGCTTTGTACAATTTCATCAAGTTCTTTAGTGAGCTTCTCATATAATCCTCGGTATTTAAGATAGAAGTCTTTGGTTACTGACTCTATACTGAAGGATTTCTCAAGTTTATCGATTGTAGGATTATTTTTATCATCAATAAAAATGGGTGCGATCTGCTCCTGTGCTGTGTGATTAGGTTCATTTACACCAACGAGGAACGAATATCTTTTAGCGGGAGTAAGTTCCTCTTTTACAGTTACTCTCCCTGTTTCTGTTACCTCCTGCTTATACTCCATCTTAACAAATGAGAATCGCCAATCTTCCAAATCATCGGAATAGTACGCAACTACTGCTGAATCTTTTTCTCCTTTGCTTTTAAGATACCAGGCAATGAAATTGCGCTGCATTGTTCTCGCTCTTTCCAAGGATGTCTCTTTATGAAGACAAACTGTTATCAAATCAAGAACGTCACCATTAGGATCAGTGTATTGACCGATTCTCTTGTATTGCTTTATTTGACCTCGATACGATGCCGGAATGTACTGACCATGCCGTGAAGGAAAAGCTTTTGATTGATCAACCTGGTTGAAGAGGTTTAGGACAAATTTCCTGTATTTTTCCTCATCAAAAGCATGATCGAAAGTGTCCTCAATAATCCGAGAGGCAGTAGCTTTATCCATCAGCATTTCCCTTGCTTATAAGATATTCAGATAGAATGATTTCTCGTTTTGTTGATTCAAACGATTGCCCAGATTGTTGGACTCCAAGTAGATTATATGGTATGTTTTTCTTCAAGATTGCTAATACCTTCAGTGGTTCAGCTACTCTTTCAATCGCATTCTTTATCCGCTTTGTAGTGTTTTTGGGAATAATACCATCCTCATAAGCTGATAACACGATTTTGACATACTCTTCATCCTCGTCTGTGAACTTACTGTGCTTTCGAAACTCCTTCGTTTTCAAACGTCTTATAACATAAGCTTCATTAGAACGTCCACCTCTGGTTTTCTCAGGTTCTAAATCCTCTCCGGATGTAAGAAAGTTAAACATTGCTTTGTTTCTGTAGAGCAACTGGTAGTACTCATCAGGGATTTTGCTACGTTTAGTTGTTTCGTCACATTCAAACTGATCGACTGCATCGAAGAACGTTATCTCCTGTGAGTCTTCAGTACTTGTCATCATGAACTTCTTCAGCTTGCCTTTCCGGAAGAATGTAATCAACCGATCCTTATCTGTTTCTATAGTTCTCCCAGAACGAGCCTTCTTAGGCAGATTCTTTATTTTGTCAAATAACTCAGGTTTATTGTCGCGTATGTCGCGTATAAGTTTTAAATATTTCAATTCAGACCGGGAATCTTCATACCCAGCACCTTCATAAGTCTTTTTATCCTGAAGTTTATTATACATATTATCTCCGAACAAACGATGGGTAGAGACAACCTCATCCTCTGTTAAGTATTTGGCATCTTCGCCCAAGGTATCATGAAATGCTTGTATTTTGGCTTTTATGTTATCCTCAAGTTTGAGTTCAATATCGGATTGCGCGGTTGGGAAGAAGTTGTAAATATATATATGCTTATGTTTTGTACCAATCCTGTTAACTCGTCCAACTCTCTGTAGAACACGGGTTGGGTTCCAGGGTAGATCATAATTGATGACTATATTTGAACGATGAAGATTGATACCTTCAGCCAGCACATCCGTACTTATCAGAATTCGAGCATCGTCCTTCTGCACTTTATAAGTGGGATCATAGTTTCCCATTATTCTATCGCGTGCAACACTTGGAGACTTCGATCCATCCGAAAATAATCCACCTCCACTTGAATAGAATATCACCTCGTCCGGAAATTCAGCATTAAGATTTTCGTGCAGATAATCACCGGTTTCTTTTGATTCTGTGAATATTATCAGCTTCTTGTCAACAAGCTCTTCGTTTGTTTTCAACTCATCTATAAAGGTTTCCAATTTGGGATCAGAATCGACTTCTTCCCATAACTCTCTGATTTCCTCCAAAAGTATAAGATCTGATTTAAGGTGTGTTACAAACTCAGGTTTGAACTCATCAGACTCGTATCTTTTAATATCCTCAGCATCCACTAATGCTTGAATTTTCTCAACATCGTCTTCTTCCAGTAAGTCATAGACGTTCACCTTTTTACTGATTAACACTGTACCAGTATCGAGCATATCGATGAAGTGTTCATATGATTGGACAAAGCGAGTGAGTGTCTTCCTGAATGCATAGAAACTGCTTTCCAATCTCTTTACAAGTATGCCTTTCATGAATCCACCGACATTCCGCTGACTTTGTTTCTCAAACTCAGAAACGTCCCTTTTCATATACAGAAGCGGTGTGTATCGAGAGTACTTGAATGCTTTTAGTCTCTGAATTGTCTTATTGAATATTGCATCTATCTTCTTATCAAATTGATATACAAACCGTTTTGGATCTTCAACTTCAGGAAAGAACAGTCCTTGTTTATTGATGTCATTGGAGAAATAATCTACGATTTCAGAGCGAGTTCGTCTGACCATTAAATACTTTAAAACCTTCTCTCTGATCTCCTTTGAACCTTCTTTGACTGCCTCAATGTACTCAGGATCAGATTTCTCCAGATTCTTTAGCCGTTCAGTTAACCTCCCAAAGAACTTTTCTAAATTTGGAACACCTGGGACAGTTGATTTCCTTGGCATCTGAAAGAGCTTCAACTGACTTAATATGTCTTCGAATGTATTGTTTAATGGTGTAGCTGAGACAAGTATGACCTTCTTCCCGAAACAAATCTGATGGAGTTTCTCAAAGCCTTGAGTATATTCATTTCTGAAACGGTGAGCTTCATCGATGAAGATGTATTTGTACTTATCTATTCCTCTTCTCAGGATATGGTCAAGTTTGCCAACCGATTCGATCCGGTACTTTGTTACACCAAAATCGTGGAATGTATCATACCAATACTCTTTTAACACAGGAGGGCATAGCACCAGTTTATCACCTGGAAGCTGTTGAGCAAGCAAAGCAGCTATAAAAGTCTTTCCTAATCCTACTACATCAGCAAGGAATACACCATTATATGCATTTAGTATCTTGCTTGTTGATAACACAGCATGTTTCTGATATTCGAGATCTAAAAATCCTTCTGGTAGATTAATATCTATCTCCAGATCCATGTTAATGTCTTCTTTCATATACTCATACAACATCTTCAAATACAGAAAATATGGGGAGATTGTATCATTCAACCAAGTATGCAAACGAATAGAATCAATGTAATCCCGGGATACATCAACTCCCTCTTTCCATAGCTCTTCGAATTGTTTTAGAGCAAACTCAACATCAGATCGGTTTTTCAATTCAACATTGAATTCTCTATTAGCAATGAGACCGCTTACGGAAAAATTACTTGATCCTGTGATTACTTGACCATATTCTCTGTCTTCTGGATGGTATCGACTGACATAAACTTTTGCATGTATGTTCTCGCTGGGATACACGCGAAATTCCATTTTCTTCCCATTTCCACCCAATGCTAAGTCATCTTCTATATTTTGACAATCGGTCGTGAGAAATTCAAGAAACTTCTTAATCCCGATCTCAATTTCGAGGGAGTCTTCTGAAGTGTCTATTTCAGATATAGTCTTTTTAATAAATTGTCGCTTTGTTTGCTGGTGGGAGTGAAAATCCAACTCGGTCTGTGATCTGGCTTCATCTATTATTTCGAAGGTTTGTCTGTCAATGGAAATCCCAACAAGAACTCTTATCTTATGAATGTCTTCCAAGGATTTGTATAGCTGGTGAAAACCACTGCTCCTGAAATATCCAACCAGTACATCAAAGAACTTAACATCCTTCAATGTTCTTCTGAATCGATCAAGCAGAGTTGAACCAGGTTCATTAGTGAAGAAAGTGAGGTCTGTTGACATTTCTAAGATATCCTGTTATTTCACTTGCATAAGTTTAGTATTCAACAAATATAGAAGTCTTATTTTATAGTGCAAATTAAAGTCAGTAATAACAAGTTAATCCACATAAATACTGAACTTCCTTATTCAGAATGCTTAAATGGTAATCACGATAAGCATTTACAAGGTAATGCCCTGCCAGCAAGCATGCAAGCACCCCATCTACAATCGGGTACATCCAAACCAAAAACCACTAAAAGGTCAGGTATTACGATACAGTTTACCCATAACTAAAAAAGATATATCCCAATCAACGATAAAACAACAAAAATCCTCTTTTTCCTGGAATCCTTCTATCTCCTATCTATA
>JAVCDD010000215.1 GCA_030765125.1 Candidatus Hatepunaea meridiana | reverse complement strand
TACCCTCCCATTTTGTCATTCCCGCGAAGGCGGGAATCCAGAGTTTTCAAGTATTTAACAAACACCATCTGGATTCCCGCCTTCGCGGGAATGACAAAATGGGAAGTATTTCAACAGGATCATTAATACAATAATCCTATGTATCCTGCATATCCATGTAAAAAAAATCTTGATTCTGACAATTCTACAAAGTCTTCGCTTCCCTTCCAATACTCTTCGCAAACACCATCGCCAGCGTTCGGTAGAACATGTGCCCGAACTGGCTGTATGGTGAATATAATAGCAGAAAAAAGACTGTCGTTATATGAATGAAATACAACGGATAGGCTAACTCACCGATACCGGCGATTCTCATAAACTGACACAGCAATCCTGATAACGCTACAATACCCGTTACCCATATAAACAACCACATCGTATAACCGGCTTTACCGGCATTCTTTGGATTAGTAATGCGTTGATACATCACAATAATAACACCGATTACTATCGCAAACCCACCCAGATTGCCGCATATCTTTATCGGATGATATAGTGGAAAAGGCGGGTAATGCCCCTCAAAGCCTAAGAAATTATGAAACACAACCATCTCAATTGTTGCCATAGCGGTCGCAGCAGCTGTAAGGATAAAACCGTAAAATACCAGCAAATGCGCAATCTGACGGTAACGCGCTGAACCGCAGGAACTGAAACGGCTATGACTGAATATCTCAATAACTGTTGAGATCAACGCTGAAATAAAACCGATCTTTACAGCCCCTCCCCAACTATTCTGCATTCCTTTCCAGAAACGCAGTAAACCGATTGACATAAAGACTGCAATATGAATGGAACCTATAATAAACAACATCTCAGTTGGACCGTGCGGGAGAAAATAATCAAAGTCAACAACTGCCGATGCTTGAAACAGTGGCGCAAAATCACCACCTGTTGTCTGCCACACTATCGCACACAGGATTATAATCGGTAGCAATAAAAGCGGTATAAGCCCTGATGGTTTGGTTAAAAGAGTGCCCATATAACCGGGAAAAGCAAAATGTCTGAAGGCTACGCTACGAATAGCGGCAAGCACTTCGCTCGGCTTCGAATCCCGAGGACAATTTATCGAACAATCATTGCATTGATAACAGAGCCAGATGTCCGGATCCGTCATCAATTTATCCTTCATCCCCCACTGCGCCCAGAGCATCTCTTTACGCGGGAAAGGACAATCCTCCGGTGAAAGATTGCAGACGACCGAGCAAGTAGCGCATTGGAAGCATTTATCTACAGAATCACCACCGGCAGCCTTAACCTGACGGACAAATTTCCGATCGGGCTTGCTAATCGCAATAGCGGTATTATTTACTCCTGTAGTCAAGTTTGTCCTTTTTATTGTTCAGAGTCCAACCTTCAGGCTGTTTTGAGTTCAGAGTTCAACCTTTAGGTTGTTTTTCCCTTAACCCACTTCTCAGCATCTGGTTTTACTTTCATCCTCTTCTCACCAAATAGTGAAAACCGCAACCAATCAAAACCAAATAATAGCAGTTCTTCATCGTCTGTCTTTATGCTATCAAGTCTATCCTGATCTACGTCAAATCTTTGTAGAAATGTGCTTTCGAAAATGAAACGCCTGAATCTGTCAATATCGTAAAGCGCCATCCAATACATATCTATCTGTTGAGGCGCCAGATCCTTGCCTTGTGAAAATGCCGGATGAAGCGCTATCCTCTTGAACAGCTCACCGAATTCAGTGTATGCTTCCGGAACTTGATCGTCAAGCCATTCCTTTATTTTCCATTCTTTAGGTCGATTATGTCCTTTGCAATGCTCTTCCTTCATCAAAAAGTAAAATGGCTTGGAAATGACTTCGGTCTCTCCGGGAGAAGCAGAGCCCAACGGATACATACGGCAGGGCCAGGGACGATGTTGGTAAATCGTGCAACCCTTCTCCGGGTCAACGAAATGACATTCCTTTGATTCCGTATCCCGCATTTTCATAAGGGGAACGGGCAGTTTTTGCTGTTTATCAAAAGGAACTATAGTATATTCGGCGAGAAAACTTGTAGAATCGATATTGAGGGGTTTGCGCATCTGCAGGACGTCATAAGGCGTCAGAAAAATATTAACATCGGAACAACAGACGTTAAAACATTCAAGATGTGGTCCACATTCAAAACAGAATTTATCTTCAATCCCTAACCGGGGATATTCTTTCAGTATTTCTTGCTTAAGGTTTTCTATTTGGCTCATTCGTAGATTTGGCTTCCTTAATTGCAGTTTAGAATCCACCACGAAGGATATGAAATTGACTTTGGACTCTGGGCTTAAGGCTTTGGGATGTATTTCTACATTGCAAAAGCCTTAAGCCTAAAGCCATTTTTCTTCTTCGTGTTCTTCGAGGTAGAAATATTATTTTATAATTCGGTCTCTCATTGCATCTTTCGACCATACCGGAAGTGGCGATTCAAAACCGGTTGATGGATTAATTCGATGGCGATAGGATGTCTTGACATTGTACTTCTCCAACATCCATTCCCATCCTTTCACATAGTAAGGGCAATCGTCGTTAAAACAAACATACATAAATGGGCTGTCATAAGCCGCTTCATTCGGCATTTCCATTTTTTTCATCAGCTCACTACAGTGAGAACATATTGGTGGTTCTGTTATTTTCATATAATTTCCTTAGAAATAGTAGAAGCGACACTCTTGTCGCTTACGCAACGTCTTTGAAATACGAAAGTTTAAGCGACAAGAGTGTCACTTCTACTATTTTTTAATTCTTTTTTGAGTCGCCCTCGACAGGGCATTTTCTTATATAATTTGGAATAACTTTTTAATTTAAATATATATAATCAAAAAAACAACCGGTTTCGGTATTATCTCAATATCTGATATATGTTTATTCAATTATAATAAGAACGTAACAACCGTTGTCTTAAGCATCTTCATGCCTAATTACCTGTTGTTACGTTATATTTTGAATTTCTATACGGATTAACATTATGCCGGCATCCCGAAGTTCCGGGATGCCAGCATACGTTTTTTATCACAGGTAATGATCTTTAGTCGAATATTTGATAAATCGGCCTTTTGATCATTTCCCATTCACCTGTCTTGGGATCGCACTTACAGTTGGCAAAGACCTTCCAGTCATCCTTCATCTCAGGATAATCTGCACGGAAGTAATATCCGGGCCAACGTGTTTCTTCACGGAACATAATTGTGCGCATGTGGGCTTCTGCCTGCCACATACGGTGGATGTTCTCCCAAGCGCGCATCAGTTCATGCAGATCCTCGGCAGCGAGCTTCGATGAGTCTTCCTTCAGGAAGTTAAGGAGTTCCATTCCCTTATCAAGAAGCGGTTGCGAGGTCATAAACTGAGCGGTTACACCAGCGGAATACTCGTCCATCAACTTCTGCAGACGGAACATAAACATCTTCGGACGAATATATTCAGGATTGATTTCAGGATCTGTGGTATTTTTACTGAATTCAGCGAAGCGGTCTATCGGAGCAAGAATTTCCTTCTTAAGCGCTTCGATGACTGCATCGTCAACGTTCGGCTCTGTGTTGTTATCAAGAATATACTTGATAGCAAACTTAGCGCCAATACGACCTTCAGCATGTGAACCTGAAGAGAACTTATGCGAGGAGGCGCCTGAAGCGTCGCCAGCGCAGAACAATCCATTCACGGTTGACATACAATCATAGCCCCAGCAGTACTCTTTTTTAGACTCTTCGGTCTGAATGTCTGCCGGTCCAGATAGCCACGCGCCTGATGCGCCGGAGTGTGAACCGATGAAGTATGGCTCGGCAGCGGCTATTTCAGATGATCTCTCTTCGGGAGCAACGTTAGTAGCCGCCCAGAGGAAAGCTTGCGAGATGGTCATATCGAGGAAGTCTTCCCAAGCTTCAGACTCGAGTTCCTTCATCTTCTTCTTGTAAGCCTTCTTGTCATCCTTATACTCATTTGCGATGTTATTGATAGCTTCTTCAGTCCGCATATAGATTGGACCCTTGCCATCCATCACATCAAGCATCATGAGCCAGTTACGCAGGTTAGCAGGGACAGGTTTGACCTTACCATAAGGAAGCCACTTCTGAAGCTCTTCAGCGTTTGTCTGCATATATGCCTCGCCCAGACCATTGGTAGCACGAGATTTGAACAGCAGGAACCAAGCTCCTACGGGACCGTAAGCATCCTTGAAGCGTACCGGAATAAAACGAACTTCCTGGCAGGTCATCTCAGCGCCGGCTTTCAGTGTGAAATAGGCTGAGGAACCTGAGTTCCAGGGAGGATACCAAGCGCGACCTAAGCCTTCACCAGCCGAACGCGGCTTGAAGACATGAACAGCTCCGCCCATTGCGACCATTACCGCTTTGGCGAGGAACACGTAGAATTTCTCTTCACGAATTGAGAAGCCGACAGCGCCGGCAACCCGATCACCATCCATAAGCGGACCCACGATGAATACACGCTCATAGATGTTGTCGATGCCCATTGCATTCTTAGCGGCTTCAGCAACGATGACCTTGTAGGACTCACCGTTTATCATAAGCTGCCAGCGACCTTCGTGAACGTATCCGCCTTTAGGATCCTTCCAGATCGGAAGTCCCCACTTCTCGAACAAGTGAACGGAACCGTCAACGTGTCGAGCGATGTTAGCAACGCAGTCTTCACGTGTAACGCCCATCAGGTCGTTACGGACATAATTAATATAATCGGTGAGTGTATTGTCACCTTCTTTAAGTCCAACATACTGGTTGATGGCTGACAGTCCCATAGCCACGGCGCCTGAGCGATCCACAGCCGCTTTGTCTACCATTGCTACGGTTAAGCCTTTTTTCTTTGCCCAATATGCCGCTTCAACTGCTGCACCGCAGGCAGCCATTCCGCCGCCGACGATCAGCAAGTCGGTTTTTACTGTTACAGTTTCAAAATTTGCCATTTTGACGACTCCTTACACTAAATGGTTACAACAGCGTCCATCCCGAGCGATCCAGGTTCACTGAATAGAGTCGGGTCGCCAAGGTCTTCCGTTCCGGTCTCCCAACCGCCATCAGGAACTGCTGTTCCTTCAGGAGTTGTACGGATCGGGAACTTAAACCGTTTTAACATTCCATTACGGAACTTAACCGTCCACATAATGGCATCGGAACCGCGCATTGGTGAAACTGTTGCGCCTAGTGGCACAAAGTCAGCATAACCGCGGACTTCAATCGCATCTACCGGGCAGATCTTTACGCAGTTGTAGCATTCCCAGCACATTGCGACGTCACGATTGTACGCCTTCTCGGTCTCTGTGTTCAAGACCATCAAGTCGTTGGGGCAGATATACTGGCAAGCAGTCTTGTCCAGAGCCTTGCACCCATCACACTTGTCAGGAATAACGTAACTTGGCATCGTCTCTCCTAATTAATTTGATGATATTTTATTTATTATTGATTGCTGAATTGTTGTATTGCTGTATTGTTGTTTAGCAACACAGCAATACAACAATTTATATTTTTATTTCTTCTCTGCGTCGCCTGTGGCATAACCGTGCAGTTTGACTTCAACTTTTTCGGTCAAACCGGCATAATACTCTTTCAGAATTACAAGAACTTCAGGACGGCTGAATTCCGCTGGAATTTCATCGAGTTTGCCTTCGGACAACAGGCTGCGTAATTTTGTTCCGGAAAGGAACAACCGTTTTGGTTTATTCTTGTCAGGTGAAGTCTTCATCGAAGCCATTCCGCCCTGTCCATAGTCCCAGAATGTCCAGTCAATCGGAAGCATCTTGCACTCAAGAGCACCTTCCCAGAGATCAAGATAGGAAGCCTGTGCATCGAACGGACCATAATATTCACCCACACCAGCGTGGTCACGACCAATAATCATGTGCGTGCAGCCGAAGTTTTGGCGGAATACGCCGTGAAGCAGCCCTTCACGGGGTCCGGCATAACGCATATCAAGAGGATAGCCACCCTGAACAACGCGATCCTCGTTGAAGTAGTTCTCGACAAGGGTGTTGATGCACTTAACGCGGACGTCAGCGGGAATATCGCCGGGCTTCAAGCCGCCAACTAACTGGTGAATATATATACCGTCGCAAACTTCAATTGCGATCTTGGCAAGGTATTCATGTGAGCGGTGCATCGGATTGCGAAGCTGCAATGCGGCAATCGTGCGCCAGCCCTTCTCAGCAAATATCTTCCGGCTTTCAGCGGGACGCTGGTAAATGCCTTTGAAATGTTCGGGGAAAGTGCTTTCAGACAGAACCTTAACCGGACCACCAAGGTTGACTTCCTTTTGAGCCATAACCACTTTAACGCCGGGATGTTCCATATCGACGGTGGTAAAGACATTCTTGCACTCGAAGGTCTTGTCGATGGTATACTTTTCCTCGACCTTCATAGTCGCCATAAAATCGCCGTCCTCGTCATTGACCAAGGCAATCTCCTCACCCTCATTAATTGAGTCGGCAAAGTCCTTGTCAACGGAGACAGTAATCGGGATAGGCCAAAAGGTGCCGTCAGTCATCTTCATATCGGCACAGACGCCCTTCCAGTCCGCAGAGCCCATAAAGCCCTTAAGCGGTGTAAATCCACCGATGCCCAACATAATAAGGTCGCCGACCTCGCGAGAGGTAATCCGCGCTTGTGGCAGCGTTTCCGCTTTCTTGCGCTCAGCGGCAAGCTCACCACCTTCGAGCAGCAGTGTAATAAGTTCATCCGAACCGTGAGGCCGGATTAGTTTTGAATCAGCCATAGAAACCTCTATTTATTATTTTATAAAATTACAAGTTTGAAAGTATTGACTGTGCTGTCAGGTACCCCCACCTGACAGTAACGTATATTCAGAATGGGGAGGGTGGATATTCCTATCCGCCCTCCCAAGATCGTTACAATAACGGCGCAATAACCAGCGACACAACACTCATCAGCTTAATCAGAATATTAAGTGAAGGACCTGCCGTATCCTTGAAAGGATCACCAACAGTGTCACCAACAACAGCTGCTTTGTGGGCGTAAGAGCCTTTACCGCCGTGAGCGCCGGCTTCGATATATTTCTTAGCGTTGTCCCAGGCGCCGCCTGCGTTGGACATAAATATCGCCATCAGAACGCCTGATGAAGTTACACCGACAAGCATACCACCAAGAATCGACTTATCCGGAAATGCGAAACCGACAATCACCGGTGCAAGAATAGCCAGAAGTCCGGGTGCTACCATTTGCCTGATTGCGCCGCTTGTAGCAATGTCAACACAGCGACGATGATCGGCTTTAACACCCTCTTCACCAGCGAGGAGTCCTTTAATTTCGCGGAATTGACGGCGTACTTCTTCAATCATTTCACCGGCAGCTTTGCCGACAGCCATCATAGCAAATGAACTGAATAAGAAAGGCAGCATGGCGCCAACCAGCAATCCAGCCATAACGTTGGGATTCATCATGTTAATAGAAATCGGATTATCAGGATGATTGCTGTTGACAACGGTTACGAAGGCTGAGAACATCGCCAAAGCGGTTAATGCTGCAGAACCGATCGCAAAACCCTTGCCGATTGCGGCGGTTGTGTTACCGACTGCATCCAGTTTATCAGTACGTTTACGGATTTCCGGACCAAGTTCAGCCATTTCTGCAATACCACCAGCGTTATCAGCTACAGGACCATAAGCGTCAACTGCAAGCTGAATACCGGTAGTAGAAAGCATTCCAACCGCAGCAATAGCGATACCGTACAAACCGGCTGCGTTGTAAGAGAGCGCAATGGCAACACCAAGCACTAACAACGGAAATGCTGTAGAACGCATACCGGTTGCAAGTCCGGCAATAATGTTAGTTGCAGATCCGGTCAAGCTCTCTTTAGCGATATTATGAACTGGACTACGCTGTTCAGATGTATAATACTCGGTGATCATACCTATGGCAATACCGGCAGCCAAGCCATATATGGTCGCCATAAAGACGCCCATAAAACCTGTTTCAATGATTTTACCGGTTGCAACTTCAGTGAAGGAAATTGATTCAGGAATGAATGCTTTAATAATAAAAAAGGATACAATCAACATCAGGATTCCAGCGCCAAATGTACCGGTATTAAGCGCTGCTTGAGGACTGCCGCCTTCCTTTGTCTTGACGAAAAACGTGCCTATTATTGATACAATAATTCCGGCTGCAGCAAGGATGATTGGGAGCAATACAGGTCCCATTGCGAAAGCATCTGAACCCATCTTTTCGATTACGAAATACCAATCGGCGCCTGCGATTACCATTGATCCAACAATTGCTCCGATGTATGACTCAAACAAGTCAGCGCCCATACCGGCGACGTCACCGACGTTGTCACCTACGTTATCAGCGATAACAGCAGGATTACGAGGGTCGTCTTCAGGGATACCGGCTTCGACCTTACCGACAAGATCAGCGCCAACGTCGGCAGCTTTGGTGTAAATCCCACCACCAACCCTTGCGAAGAGTGCGATTGAAGAAGCGCCCAGAGAAAAACCGGCGATAACTTCTAATATCTGAGCCAGTCTCGACGCCTCATCGCTTACCCCGGCGAAAATTATGTTGTTATAAAGAAGGTATAATAGTACCAATCCGGTAACACCCAGACCTACGACCATCATTCCCATAACCGCACCGCCTGAAAACGCTACATTAAGCGCTTTAGCGAGACCTGTGCGCGCAGCCTGAGTTGTGCGAACGTTAGCGTTAGTAGCGACCCGCATTCCGAAGAAGCCTGCAAGTCCGCTGCAAACGGCGCCTGTTACAAATGAAAATGCAACCAGTGCGCTTTTTCCTTGTACGATGTTTCCAAATGCCAGCAGCAGTGCTACTATAACGACAAAAATTGCCAAAACTTTATATTCGCGACCAATAAACGCCATAGCGCCTTCGCGAATGTTCTTGGCAATTTCAATCATTCGGGGTTCACCTGGATCTTGCTTCGCTACCCATTTTGCCTTTAAGAAAGCAAATATAAGCGCGATGATTCCAGCCCCTAAACTGATAAGTAAATATTTTTCCAATTCCGCCCTATCTGAATTTTGATTATTAAATGATTATAAATCCAAAAGAAAAAAAACGCGGGTAATGAAAGGCTGCTCTTGAAGTATCAATAACTAAAAACCCGCAACCTAATGTTAATAAAACGGCGCATATATTTATAATGCACCATAAGTTATCTTTATCACAAGCAAATATAATATACACTTACAACTATGTCAAGACTATTACTCTTTAATACGGTAATATATCAAAAAAACAAAGTGTTTGATTATTAAAACATTGTGTAGATTACCCAACTGTCTCGAATACGACATTCCTGTCCAACCTACCCGTTCTCATTTTTAACAAAAACAGATAACAATATTGAGCCAACTATCGAAATCAGGATTATTCCTAAAGAAATGTATTCGTTAAACTCAATATGATGCGCTGCAAGCATCTTGAAACCGACAAATGCCAAAATAAAAGATATTCCGTACTTCAGAAAACGGAACATCCTATCAGCTTGAGCCAACAGGAAATACAACGATCTGAGTCCAAGAATAGCGAAAATATTTGCAGAATAGATAATGAAAGGATTGCGAGTTATAGCAAAAGCGGCGGGGATTGAATCGACAGCGAACATCACATCTGAACTTTCAATGGCAACCAGTACCAACAACATCGGTGTTGCAAAAGTTATACCCATACGACGTATGAAGAATGCGTCTCCATGGAAATTCTTAGTGACTGAAAAACGACGACGTACTAACCTGACAAGTACATTATTCTTAACGTCCTTCGTTCCCTCCTTACTAAAAGCCATCATATAAGCGCTATATATTAGGAAAGCGCCAAATACATATAAAATCGGTTCAAACATCTGAACCAGCGCAACTCCCAGGAAGATGAAAACCATCCGCAAGACCATAGCACCGGCAATTCCCCACCAAAGCACTCGTATTTGCCGATGAGTATCAACACCGAATGCCTCGAATATCATAAGAAAAACAAACAGATTATCGAGGGAAAGTGACCATTCTACCGCATAGCAAGTCAGGAACTCAACCTGTAGCTGCGTACTAAAATAATGCCGTACTACCCACGAAAATCCCATCGCCAGGATAAACCAGGTAATAACCCAACGTAAAGCCTTGCCAGGCGGCATTTCCGACTTATGTCTCTTGTTTTTTAATTCCCGATTCTTTATTCTTAACTCCTATATTGGTGTCGGGTGCCCTCACCCGACACGTCTATATTCTACCACTGTCAGGTAAGGGCACTTGACACCACGCTTACTTGTTACTTGTCACTTGCCACTTGCCACTTATTACTTATACCGTTCATCAAAAAACTTCCCCCACTTCGTCTTGCTGAACGCATCTAACACAGGTGCACTCTTCAATTTATACCATACAAAATCATGATAGATATATGAAGCAAAGATAAACAAGTTGACCAACGGCGTGTGAAAAAACAGTTTCTGAAGCTTTTTTAACGGACTGAACCACAATAGATCCCCTCCCCTACTGGCAAAATTATCACCAACGGAGAAATTCCAGCTTTCGTTTGATACATCATCTCCAACCAGCTCTATTTCCCGAGGATCGCCTGTTCCAAGTCCCTCGTCGTGAGCCGTTTTAATATATTCGATAGACAACGGATCGAATCCCATCATCTTTGCTGCAACTGCATCAATGGCGACTTGATCCGACGAAGCTAACATAATGTCCTTCTCTACCGGACGCATCGTTCGCGGTCCGGGACCATCGCCTGCGTGAGTTCCATCCATAACTGCGAATATTCCGGTATGAATTTCCTTCTGGATAACCAATAAATCAACCAGACAGCGGTGAATGTAACTATGATTATAATGACGCTTCCTGTTAAGCAATCCTCCGAACGCATTTTTCATAGCCCCGGTGGTTGTTGTATAGATATGACATTTAATAGTCGGCAAGTGTATGATGTTAGTACCGATGAATTCCCGCGGGATGTAGATTTCATCCCCGTATACGCGATTCAGCGCAGGTGTCCTGCCTTTTGGATTATACTTTTCCCAGGTTATTTCTGATGGTATATAGTTATGGAACTGTGGTATTTCATAGCATTCATAAACAGGTTGAAGACGGTTCAACCGTTCACCCTTCTCGGTACGTGTTACTACAGTGTTATTATGAACAGCAACTATATCAGTATATTCTGCGTTCTTCAACGCCTGGATTGTCCCTTCCAACTGCCAGGGTGTAGTATTAGTTGCCGGGAAAAACAGGTGCCATGAAATATTATCCTTGAGGATAGTCCGTGCTGATGGATCCAGTTCATTTTTAAATTCCGCTAATTCCATCAACCGTTCAATATCCGTCAGAACCGTATCAGGTTTGGTTCTGACTGCTGCAACTTTACTACGAATCATAAAATATCTCCCGTTATGTGTAAGTATAGAGTTCAAGCTTCAGCTTGGGTTTACTTGGAGGAAAACACGCTAAAGCGCGAACTCTGAACTCATTAGACATTAGATGTCTACCCCTTCATGTCGTAACAATTCCCTTTTCACACCGGGGCTATTGCCAAAACCGCCTATTCCTCCATCACCTGCAATTACTCTATGGCAGGGAATCAGTATCGGCAGATGATTTCGCGCCATAGCAGAACCAGCCGCTCGCGCCGCGCGTGGGCTACCGGAGCGACGTGCCAATTCACCATAGCTGATCGTTTCCCCAAACGGTATTTTAACAGCTTCCTGCCAGGCGCGCCGGAAAAAATCGCTGCCATCCGGAATATACTTACCTTCCCAACTAACATGTTCACCAGAAAAATATCGATCTATATAATCAACAATTTCCTTGAAAACCGAATGATCTCGTGTGACAATTTGAAAATCCTTATTATCAGTTAATTCACCGTTTTCACCCGGTAATGAGACACTGATTAATTTTTCAAATTGGGCTAATAACTGAATAGTACCAATTGGTGTCTCAAGTATGTGTTGAACAATTTCTGAAGTCATTTTATACTACACTCCAATTAAGTAGTGTCTGACCGAAAACCCTTCTTTTGTCATTCCCGCGAAGGCGGGAATCCACATAACCTATTGTTTCTCCTGGATTCCCGCCTTCGCGGGAATGACAAAAGAGGGTTAATATTCAGAAAAATGAGGGTTTTCGTTCAGACACTAAGTAGGTCAGACACTCCTGTCTGAATCCTTCGTAG
>JAVCDD010000047.1 GCA_030765125.1 Candidatus Hatepunaea meridiana | reverse complement strand
TTCGCTGGGCTAATTCCATTCCGCCTACGGCTTCATTCCATTAGCCCAGCGAAATAACGCCACAGGCAGCACAAGAAAACGGGAATTATAATTGTCGCTGACTGGGAAGAATAATTGTCGTTCATCATTATGTACTAATATAACATAATGTACATATAATATCAAGTCTATTTACACAAAATTAAGAAATTTCTGCGCCACAGCCTTCCATGAATAATTATCGTGGCATATTCTATTTGCACGGCGGCGAATACTCAGGCGGTCATCCTCACTCATTATCCGATATTTATCTAATAACTTGCAAATATAGTCGGCTAATTTCAATACTAACTGTTTGTCCAGGTGTAAACCTTCCATCAATTCCGAATCGAATGTGTCGCTGAACTCTTTAACGTAAGCCTCTATAACATCAGCAAATCCGGAGTGATTGGTTTGCAGGGGGATGACACCGGAAGCGAGAGCTTCTACTGCGACCATCCCGAACGCCTCCGGGAATATGGACATCGCTACGGTGATTTCCGAACAGGGAATCAAATCCTTCAGGAAATCGTGCGTCAGAATGCCGGTGAAAATAATCCTGCTGGAAATGAGACCGGCTGCCGTGTTGAAATAACTGTCTGCGAAGTCCTTGTCTTTAAGTTTCTCTAATAAATCCTGGAAATACAGGGTAGAGTTAATATCAACGGCATCGTTATACAAATCCGGATGCGATATCATATCAATAAAAAGGTCTCTGCGATTGTGCTCAAGCGCTGCCACCAAAGCTTCGAGATACCCTCGAAATGAACCGAATCCTACAATTAAAAAGCGAGCATTGGGATACTTTTGGAGCACAATAGGCGCAGCGGAAATGAGTAGATGAATGCCCTTTGTCCATAGATATTTGCCGTAGTACAATACGACAGGATCGTCCAGCCAGTTTATCGTTTCGAGGTTGTCGGCAACGTCGTGATCAGGTGTCCATTGGTCGGTATTCCGATTAAGTTCGTCTATAAGTTCTCTCGTTGGAGAGCCAATCTCCGTCGTTGAAACAGCTCTATCGTAGACAGCTTTTTCATCAGCAGTTCTACCTTTTCCTTCAGTTTGCTTCTGATGCAGTTTTTCTACAAGCGAACCTATTCGATGCGGTTTATCATTGACGCTGTTTACAGGAATGAATTTATCCAGATCAACCCCTGGCGGTATTATGGATGTCCTGTTAACGATTTCCGGATCATTGGAAAAAAACTCGAACAGTTCATTGCGAGCGTGACTGCTGTCGACAATAATCCTGTCCGAACCGGCGATAGCCTCGTGGGCATATTTCTCCAACAAGGTACTATTCCGCACCGAGAAGTTAAGGGCGCTGCCGTGTACAATGGTGAAACGCTTGCAGGCTGGAATGTCTCTCGTAGCTCTAACTCCATAGACCGGCTGCATTATTAAATGATTAGATATGAGCAGATCGGGTGGGTTATCGGTGAAGACACTTTTCAATGCATGTACGTTTCGTTCAATATAGGTCTCGATTTCTTCGACGGTTAGTTCTGTATATTCCTTCACCACGAAGCCTGCATAATCATCGTACACATATACAGGAAGCAGCTTCCCGATATTCGGGCGATAGAATGTGCATTTACCTGTATATTCAGTCTCTCGATTAAACCGTGTATGTTTCTCGTTAGCTTCGTCAAAATCAACAGCTTCCGCAACAAAATCAAGCTGTTCAGGTGAACTTTCCTGACAGAACAGGGATATTGTATGACCTGCACAGCACAGTTCGCAGCAGAGGTTCTGGACATAAAGATTGCTGCCCGTTCCTTGCAGAATGTAACCGTGAGTTATGGCGATGTGCATGGGAATCTTTTGTTTAAGTGTGAAAGTGCAAAAGTGCAAAAGAAACACTTTCGCACTTTCATACTTTCTCACTTATTTATTCATAAACGGTAAGAAACTCATAAAATCGGCATGGTGAACGATGAATGCTTCTGTTGAACGTTTCACCTTGTCGCCTTCACCTGCGTGTGCAGCGATGATATGCAGCACCCGGTCTGGTATACCACATTGCATCGCCAGTCCGACTCCGGAGAACGGGTGACGCACATAACGACCGTATTGGCTGACTACTGCTTTGCCATCGACCTTCTCGTATTCCATCAATTTACCGACGTCGCATAGTATTGCGCCGGAGATTACCGTGTCCATATCAATCGGTAAATTATCACCGAAGAATCTGGACATCACCTTAGCGGATTCCCTGGAAATGTGCACCACCGCTCTTTTGTGTTCCATAAATGTAATCGGACAATCCTTCACCAGTAAGGTGAAGGGAATATCGTGCAAGTCCTTAACGTCGAGAGCGCTCTTCTCAAGCGCCAGCGCCCAGGTTTCAGCGGTTTGGCGGCGCAGTTCTTCATCTGCTATCCATTCGATTTCATGCCATAATTGTTTTATTTGTTCTAACATTTGTTATCCTTTTTTCACCGCAGAGAGCGCTGAGGGCACAGAGCAAATTATGATACTATGCTGGGCGTGATAAATCAGCCCCTACGCGAAATTACTCTCAAGAAAGGCAATGCGTTGCTGTCAGGTTTCAAGCGAAGCATAACCTGACAGTGTCGCCGCCAGGTTACGCTTCGCTTGAAACCTGGCAGGAACGGGTTAATAATCTACTCTGCGTTCTCTGCGGTAAAAGTTTTACTTTTTCTTTTCTATATTCGCTGCATTAACTGCTACTAAGCCGGTTACAGCTCCGACAATCATTCCGATCACCCAACTGTTCAGCCATACTTGCGTCGCTGGGAACATGTTTTTTATCAGAGCTGCGATAATTCCCAGTAACAGCCCAATGATGATGGCTTTTATTAATACCGGAAGTAAGATGTTTTTTTTTGTTTTCATTATAACCTCTATAAATGATTTTGTAGAAATACCTCCCATTTTGTCATTCCTGCGAAGGCGGGAATCCAGTTTGAATAGCTTTAAATACTTGAAAACTCTGGATTCCCGCCTTCGCGGGAATGACAAAATGGGAAGGAAATTCTGTAATAATTGACTTTTTCAACAGAATCATATATCCTTGCCTTTAAGGTTTTCCGCTGAAAAAGCTTGCTCAAGCTCATCATCAGTGAAAACACCATCCTTGCGGATCAATTTATCGTCAAACCATATCTCACCGCCACCGTAATCAGAACGCTGAATCAGCACCAGATCCCAGTGGATAGACGACTGGTTGCCGTTGGGCGCTTCATCGTAGCACTGACCGGGGGTGAAGTGGAACGATCCGGCGATCTTTTCGTCGAACAAGGTGTCCCTCATCGGTTCGCGGATGAAGGGATTGACGCCGATGGCAAACTCACCAATGTAGCGAGCGCCTTCGTCGGTGTCAAGTATCTTATTAATTTTGTCAACATTCGAATCGGCGGTTACATTAATGATCTTACCGTCTTTAAACGTGAACGAAATCCCTGTGTATAACGTGCCTTGATATAGCGAAGGTGTGTTGTATGTAATCGTCCCGTTGATTGAATTGCGCACCGGAGCCGTATATACCTCGCCGTCGGGGATGTTGCGCTCACCATCGCATTTGACGGCGGGAATGTCCTTGATGGAAAAGGTTAAATCTGTTTCCGGCGCCTTGATATGAACCTTATCCGTGGCGTCCATTAACGCTTTCAGTTTGTCCTCCGCCTTCGACATTTTGGCATAGTCGGCACAACAAACCTGATAATAGAAATCCTCAAATGCCTCCTGAGAAGTCTCAGCAAGCTGCGCCATCGCATTATTAGGATAGCGCAGGACAACCCATCTTGTATGTTTGACGCGTCGTTCAAGATGAACAGGTTTTATAAAAAGTTCGGTCATCTTATTGATCTGTTTGTTGTCGATATCCGCCAGATCGAATGCGTTATCCGATCCGCGCAGACCGATATATGCGTCTGTTTTTTTCATAATGTCTAAGTGAAGTTCTGCCATCCGTTTGAATTGGTCGTCCTCGGCGCCCTTAAGGAATTGCCGGATGAGCGATTCATCACTATAGTACCAGAACGTGGTTGCGCCCTTTTCTGTGGCAAGCCTGATGATCTCCTTGCCGAGTTCCAGCGTTTCCTTGCCCTTGATCTCAAGGTATAGCGTTTCACCCTTTTGCAGCTTAGTAGAGTAGTCTATTAACTGTCCAGCCAAAATTGTATTGCGTTTATCTTTCATTTTCACTCCATTTTGTGTTATTATAGTTATGTTGAAATATAGTTGAATAAAGCATTGTAGTCAACTATTGACAAGCGTTTGTAGAAGTGGTATTATTATATTTGAAATGAGTAACTTCAAATTTCCTAAGAGCGAAGTATGCGTAGGAAATAATGTTCAGAGTGCGCGCTTCAGCACGTGTTAGCTATATTCCCAATTCTAAAAACATTACGCGCTTAAGCGCGCACTCTGAACGCTTATTTTAAAGGAAATTAAAAATGTCTCAAACCCACACAGTAATCTGCACCGCCGGGCATATTGATCACGGCAAATCTTCGCTGATGGTTAATTTGACCGGATACAATCCGGACGTCCTGCGTGAGGAACAGGAACGCGAGATGACCATCGAACTCGGGTTCGTCTTCTATGGAGATGACGTTACTTTTATAGACGTACCTGGGCATGAGAAGTTTCTGAAGACTATGCTGGCAGGTGTTTCCAGCGTCGACGGCGCTATTCTTGTCATTGCAGCGGATGATGGCGTGATGCCGCAGACGCGTGAGCACTTTGAAATACTACAGCTTCTCGGCATTAAGCAGGGAATTATTGCCCTGACCAAGATAGATTTGGTGGATGAGGAGTGGCGTGAGTTAATAACCGAAGATATTCTTGAACTGATAAAGGGAACGTTTCTGGAAAACGCTCCCATACTGCCTGTTTCAAATCGAACAGGTAACGGGATGGAAGAATTTAAGATTGCATTAGACAAACTGATTGCATCCGCCCGTCCGCGTTACGACAGGGGGTTGTTCCGAATGTGGTTAGACCGGGCGTTCACTATCAAGGGATCAGGTACGATTGTGGCGGGAACGGTTCTATCAGGTAGAATTAAGGTTGGTGATCGTGTAGATATTTTACCTTCCGGAATCAATGCCAGGGTCAAGCGCATCCAGGTGCATAAGAGTGACGTAAAATCCGGTATTATCGGTGAGAGAACCGCTTTGAATCTTCCGGGGATAAATAAAAATGATGTTAACCGCGGCGACTTACTGGCAACACCGGATCATTACCGTCCTACCTATATGCTGAATGCACGTCTCAACCTGCTCGGTTCAGTTGCCAAACCGCTTGAGAATAGAACTCGACTACGTCTGCATCTGGGCAGTTCCGAGCATATCGGGCGTGTGATAATGCTGGAACGGCAACCGATTGAACCGGGAAGATCGGGCTTGGTTCAGTTCCGCCTTGAAGATCAAGCTATGGCTGACATCGGTGACAGATATGTCATTCGCAGCTTTTCAGAAGGACGCGTGCTCGGCGGAGGAGCGTTGCTCGAAATACATCCGCATAAATTAAAATATGCCGAAGCGAATGATCTGAAACGCCTCCAACGCCTCGAAACCGCTGAACCTCGTGAAATAGTTAAGCAATATCTTCAGCGAGTGGGTGAAAAAACAAGTGATGCTTCCACTCTAGCAAAAGAGTTGGCATTTCAGATTAGCGAGATAATCGATATAATCAGCTCATTACGCAGAGACGGCGAGGTCAGGATATTGCAGTCATCTCCAAAATGGCAGGTAGCTGACGGTGATTGTTACAATCGATTACGCGAAGAAATAGTTGCATTCCTATCCGAATTTCACCGCAAACAGCCGCATGTCAAAGGTGTGCGACGTTCGGACTTACGCTCCAGGCTTATGCCGGATGCAGCGCCGATACTGTCTGATACTTTGTTGAAGGATTTATCCTCTGATGGAATTATTAAAGTCGAAGGTGAATTCATCTGGTTGAGCGATCACAAAATATCATTTGATCCGCAACAGGAGAAATTAAAACAAAAAATCAGTAATATTTACTTAACCCGAAAATTCAATACACCCGACCTTAACGAATTGTCAACGGAATTAAAACTGAAACCTGCTGAAGTTGAGCCGATACTGGTGGGATTATGTGAGTTAGGCGAACTTATAAGACTGCGCGGTCCTGATGGTAAACCGTTCCATTTTCATAAGGATGCAATTACAAAGGCGCGTCAGATACTGCTTGATTACTTCAAAGACAACAACGAACTGCGTTTCTTCGAGTTCCGCGAACTCATCGGTTCATCCAGAAAATATACTACACCGATATTGATGCATTTTGACGATGTTGGGATAACCTATCGGGATGGTGAGGTTAGGCGGTTGAGATCGTTGGAATAATCTGGGGGTATGTACACACTATGTAAAACAGCATCACATCGTCACAGAGTGGGCGCTAAGCCTTTGTGGGTGGGGCATAGAGGGTGTGACGATAATGTGACGGAAGGTGACGAAACGAAGTGTTGTGGTGTCGTAGTGTCGAGGTGTTGGCAACATGTATGACTTCGGAAGGGATAGCGCTGAGTTATTGCCTATTTTCCTTTAGAATCTATCTCTCGAACTCTTGACAATTGCCTCATATTTTATTATATTGATTACAGCTTGTTGAATTTTATGAATTATTGGTTGATTTTATATTATGATTATGAACAGTTGGATTTCGTTACCCTATAATCTAAACGTTTCAATTGGAACAGGATGTCCGGTTGAAGCTGCTTTTATTGAATTATGAACGCCTTGCTTGCGCTTTTTGTGTGAGGGAGGTTTTTTGTGTTTAAACGTAAAATCAAGTAATATTGTAAGATAATCCAAAGAAAAAGGAGAAAACAATGAACAGGAGATTAGTAAATCTCTGACAGGTGTATCCAGAAAACTCTTTCATCTGTCTGTTTGATTCTTGTAATTGGTTTCTTAAGCCAGGTGCAAGCACAGCCGCAAGAATTTAATAGTAACGCGGAATTTATCGACTGGCTTAACTGGCATCAAAACCAATTAACAGATCACCAGGATGGTGAGGATTTTATTTTCGGTGGCGGAGTCGAATACGAAATTCCTGCAGATCTAATCGTTGAAATCCTTGAAGGTGGTAATGCAGATGGAATAGGCGTAAGGCTTCGTTTTACAGGTGGTAGTTCGCTTAGAGTGCGTGGTGTTCTTTACTGTAACTCTGATGCAGAAGGGAATCCTATCAGTAATGAGCGACCTCAGTTCTATGGCGATAACAATTTCAATAATGAACCGCTCATCTGGGATGGTATTCAAGTGATTAGAGCTTTCTGGAACGACCAGGTAAATGGTATAGCCATTTTCAATCGAACCGACATCACAGGTGGAGGAGTCTGGGATGGTGATGAGCTTGGAAACGAGGCTCAGATTCGAGTTGATGGCTGCCCAAGCGTCACTTTTAATGATTGCATTTTAGCGCAAAGTTTAGGACACGGTATCTATATCCAAGCCTTTTCTGGTGATGTAACTCTAATCAGAACTCAAATTCTGAATACAAGATTTATTGAAATCGGTGAAGAATGGTTTCAGGGTAGTGGGATTAGAGTATACATTAGACCTCGTCCCGGTGGTATACCGATTCAGGAAGTCACGGTCGGAGATGAATCACATATATGGAATTGTGGATACGGCGTACACTATATCGCATTTGATAGAGAAGATGAAGTAGCCGATTATTTTTTGTTTCAACTCATAAGCTCTGAAATCAGCCACAATTGGGATACAGGATTGCGTGTTGAGGGTAATCATCAGCGTGTCTTTTTCCCTCAAATTTGGATTGGTGATTCACGAATCCAACATAATGGACAGTCCGGGGAAGGCTGGGGTATAAATATGGATAATATTCATAATATATTTCCGCCAAATGCAGATCTTCCAGACATGATTTGGTTCGGTCCACTTTCAATGGTAAATGTTTATGACAATACAGAAATCAATAATAATGCCTGGGGAGGGGCAAGGTTCTGGGATGTAAATCCTGCTATTATTTTCAGGAATTCTTTCGTCTTCTTAAACGGTCACGGTATAGATGATAGAGAAGTGGGAGCAAATGGACAGGTCTATAACTTTGTTAGAGGTCAAGGTATCAAGGTGAGACTTTGGCGTAAATCCGACGCGGATTATCACGAAGGTGAAGCGCCAGGCGTCCAGTCTTATTTGCTTGTACAGGATTGTGACATATATGAAAACGGGTTTCAGGGAATCAGCGTCGCAAAGGGTCGAAATGATGCTTCCGAAATAATACCAGGAGCCGATTGGATTTTCGGTGATCATGTTTGTATAACCGGTAATCGAATATCCAACAATGCCGTTAACTGTGATTTGCATAATGAACGCGATGCACGACGAGGATCGAACATACATATTCTTGAGGTTCTAAACCACGTTAACATCTCACACAATATCATTAAGGGTGCAGAAACCGGTGTTTGTTGGGATGTGACTCAAAATGAAGATGAAGAGCGTCCTCCGGCACAAAGAATTGCTATGCGTAATAATGTTATTCGCGATGCTGGTTTATATGGATTCTTCTGCCGTAGATACAAAAATGGTAAATGGCGGAACTTCGTTGTTAATAATGCTTTCTGGGATAATGGACGAGAAAACAATGCTCAAGTTACTATCGCACAGGTACGATATATATTTGATCCGGACGATGCGATGGTTGGAATGCAATTCCAGAATAACATCGTTGGAAATAGTGATGATTTGGAGGATTTAAATCAGATCGGAATCCTTTGTAATGACAGAGACTTTTGGCCCGGGTTTGATTTCAACGCTTTTGCAAATAACCCAGGTGGTCATATCGTTGACGAGGCAGGTCAACCACCTCAGAATATGCCTCCTAACTCGCTACTCGTTGATGATCACGATGAACTTAGGTTAGTGTCGGTCTCTGCAGCAATCGATGATGACAATTTTCACCTGAGATGGTGTTCACCTCTCATCAATAGAGGTAGATTCCAGGCTGATGAGAATGATCCGGACGATCCTCTTAATGAAGACTGGAGGTTTATAGATCACGTATTGATAGATACGGCGTTCTATGCTGATCCTGAACAGGAAGACTCACCCATCAAAGATGGAAGTCGTAACGATATCGGAGTCTATGGAGGAACCTGGGCAGGTGGTATTGTTGATAATTGGTTCGATTTCTATCCCAATGATCCTGGTTTTCGACCTTATGTCGGTCCTGATGAAGGTCAATACGGTTTTGATCCCTACTGTGCCATAGATCAAGGCTTCACCGATCTGAGCAATGACGAACTTGCCAATGAAAACGAGGTCTTCGACAGGGATTTTCTGGAATGGGATTATTACCGTATTTCTGACTGGTGCAGGGTTCCGATAGGTGAAACATTCACCATTGGCGGCGACGAAGATTGGGCTGCTGATTGGGGTGGAAATGGCTTGGAAATGAGGAATGTTTATATTGAAATGGATTATGAGGAAGAAATCTGGTTCGATGTATATGGAACAATAGAAGTTATGGGTGAAGGAGATGAAGAACGTAAACTGGATGTGTATTTTGCCCCTCAACCTGATCCGGATCCGGAAGGAGGCGAAACTTCCTGGAGTGGCATGTGGATAGCGGGGAATGATGAGCGTGATGTTTTTGGTCACTTTCAATGGTTCAATCTTAGTGGCGCGAATTACGGTATGTATTTTATACAAGCTGGAACGGCTGATAATAAGATCATACTTGAACACTTCAACATTCACGACGGCGATATGTACGGTGTGTATGCATGGAATTCCTTCATTCAACTTGCGACCGTAGCAAATTTTCACAATCAACCTGATAGAAGTGTAATCCAGGATATAGAACCGAATAACTGTGCTGGATTATATATTGAAAGTTGTATAGAAGCCAATCAGATTGAGGTTTTTGATGTTGACATCCTTCGCTGCAGTTATACTGACGAGTGGCCTAGCGCGGGTGCCATGATAATCGAAGCTAATGGTGTAAATTTCGATAATGTAACTGCCGCGGAAAATGACAAGAACGGTTTCTATGTAATCAGTTGCAATCCCAATTTAGAAGGTGAAGCTGGTAGAAGTAATGATATTTACGATAATGGACCCAACATTGAAGAAGCAGATGCTGACGGCGCGGAAATCTATCTTAATGAAGATGCTTTACCTGATCTGAATTGGAGCGATATATCAGACTCGGATATTGATGAAGATTATTTGATATACAGGGAAGACACTGCGCCTCCCGGAGGACTGCCACAACTCCAATGTACGAACTGTTTCTGGTATGATCAGAATGATCCGGATCCACCCCCAAATAATGGAATGCCGGAATTAGATTGGTTTCATCCCGTGTACCAAAATGAAAACGAATTTGCAGCACGCTTTAATATAGCGGATTTCCGGAATGAACGTATAGATGACCTGAACAGCTTTCAGAGGGGAGTAGCCTTGTTGAGACGAGGAGAATACGGGGAAGCTTTGACGATCTTCGAGCATATTATTCACAGGGAACCGAACGCAGGATACGCCATAAGTGCAGCGCGGTACCTACCAACCTGTTATATCAGGCTTGAACTGGAACTGAATGATCTGAACGACTTTTATACCGAAGTGTCCGAACATCACCTACGTGCTCGAGAGCGTTCTCATCGGCTATTATCCTTTGCCTGTCGCAGAATGATACCCCAAGTGTTAATTCACGAAAGGCGCTACGAGGAAGCTCATCGATTCAATTCTAATGCTATTAGGAATTCGCCATTTGAGAGGGAACGGATCCTGGCTGAAATAAGCAATATCAGGTTAGAGCGGGTGATGAACAATGAACGCGGGGCATTGTCAAAAAGTAACAGGTTAGCCAATGAGGAGCGTGTCAGTGAATTGTTGAAAAACCTTGAGAAGGCTAACCGCAATCGGGATGTCGCATTGATTCCAACGGAGTTTGCCCTGGCAAATGCTTACCCAAACCCTTTCAATGGAAGTACAACTATATCCTATGATCTGCCAGAGAAATCCTTTATCAGCCTGAAGTTGTTTGACATATCCGGACGAGAAATTACTACTTTAGTCAGTCATTCTCAGGAGGCAGGAAATTACCGGATCACATGGAGCGATATAGAACTCCCGTCCGGTATTTACCTATGCCGGATGGAAGCGGGTGAATACAAACATTCTATAAAGCTTGTATTAATTCGCTAATTCTTAATATATTTAAGGAGCGGTACGTCAAAAGTGTCGCTCCTTTTTTTCTAATTCATTAATAATTCAGAATAAATGAGAACTCTTTTCACATTATTTTTTGTTTTATCGATTGTCAGTGCGGTTAACGGACAGGAGGATCAGGCAATAGACCAGATCACTGAGTTTGAGGATTATTACTTTTTTGATCAGATCGAAATAAGAGATACTCTTGTATTTCTCACAACCAAGTATGGTCTATCAATATATACATTCAATGAGGATAATCTTGACCAACCTCCCGTTGAGATTGCACGATATCCCACACTTGGTATTTCGGGTGGACTGTTTATCGAAGACACGTTATGCTACCTTGATGACGGCTATAACGGCTTACTAATACTCAATGTCGATAACCTGGAAAACATCCATCAGTTAGGACGATGTGAAGAAGCCATAAACGGAAGCGTTATCAAGGTTGTCGATGATATAGCCTATCTGGCTTGCGGTTATTACGGACTGCGCACGGTTGATGTCAGCGATCCAATCGATCCTGTGATGCTCGACTGGTATCCTCTCAGGTCGGAGGACATCAGGGTTGCAGGTGATCTCGTCTATTCAATTTCTGAGCGGCGTGATGAAATCGCCCTATTTGATGTATCCGATCCTGCTGACATTCAATTGGTTGAACAATTTGAGATAGCGGATAATCCGAGTGGTTTGGAAGTGGCTGGCAATTATCTATATACGATGGCTAGAAGAATATTCACAGTGGTTAGTGTTCAAAATCCTCGTGAAATGGAAATAGTATGCGAATCTGAAAGACGATACAGTTCGAGTCCTCTCATGAACGCTATACGATATCAGGATGGGTATCTATTTTTAGGCAAGTCCCAGGTCTGGAATGTAAATGATCCTCATAATCCTGTCAGGTTAGGGGGGGGGTACTATGGGGCTTATGATCTTGAATTGAGTGAGATAGTGTCTTATTCATCATCAAGTCGATTTAATATCCCTGGTAGGGGAATTTTAGTTCATGACATAAGAGAGTTTGAGCCACCTCAGCTACTTCATTGGATTTCTAATTCTGAAGGTTTTTTAGATGTTTTTATCCAGGGAAATAATCTCTATTTATCAAGCAGGTTCAGGTATGGACCGAAGCTTGTGATCTTTGATATAAGTGATATGAGTAATATTGAAAAAATTGGAGAAATCGATTCAACAGCTTACTTTGAGGGTTATGATGGGATTTTCGTTCAGAATGAACTGGCAATATTATCTACCTGGGATGTTCCCTATGAGTTAAATATCTTCTCACTTGAGGACATCGAGCATCCGGAAGAAATCGGGCGTTTGGAAAGGATTACGGCAAAAGACCTCGTCTCCGAGGGAGATTATATATATGTGGCTGCAGATAGAGGTGGGTTTAAAGTTGTTTCGATAGCGAATCCAAGAGATCCGGAAGTTGTATGGGAACATTTCGAGGATGATTTGTCATTTCACGTTGAAGGTATAACTATATCAGGTGATTATGTACATACTGTGAACTATGTAAGCGGTGTAGGGTATGATTTCCGCACCTGGGATAAGAGTGATCCTGAGGATGTTCAATTGGTAGGATCATGCGCGGTAGTAGGGTTCGAGGGGAAAGTTGCAGTAACAAATGAATTTGCTTACGTTGTTACTATGTTGCGCGAAGATAATCTTTCTATTGTATCGATTGCCGACCCAGAGCATCCGGAAGTAGTGACTGTTATGGATCTGCCTCACAGTTACTATGCTTATGACTGTTACATAGAAGGTAATTTCCTTTATGTCTCACTTGGTATCTACGGTTTTGCCATCTATTCACTAGAAAATCCTGAACGCCCTGAACTCCTTGCCTGGTATGATATTCCTGATTATGCAGTCCATTTGGCGGTACACGACAGTTACGTATTCTGTCCGAATGCGGTTTACGACTGCGCACGGGTAACCGGTCGCTGGAATGTCCAAATATCCGAAGAATCCCACGACTTCGGCAATGTTCAATTAGATACTTCTGCGCTTTGGGAGTTAACAATCAGCAACGAAGCACAGCAGCCTGTCGAAATCATCGAGGTCACTTGCGATAGCGCTGCCTTCATGGTTGATTTTGACGACACTATAACCATCGATCCCGACGAGGAGACAACAGTCGAGGTCACATTCACACCCGCCGAACAACGCCCATATACCAGTACTATCACCATCCACACCGAAAGGTGCGATTTGATTGTCCAGCTTTCAGGGACGGGGGTGGAACTTTCTGCATCTGAAGATGAGGCTCAATTGCCATTAGAGTTCGCGCTTTATGATGCTTATCCCAATCCTTTTAACGCAATGACTAATATCCGTTTCAGTTTACCTTCAGACGGTCATACTATAATCGCTGTTTATGACTTGAATGGACACATCATTAAGACACTAATCAATAAGTCGTTACGTGCAGGATATCACACGATGATCTGGGATGGAACTAATTCAAAAGGAACTCCGGTGTCATCCGGCTTGTACTTCTACAGGATTGAGGCAGGGGGTTTTATGAATGTGAAGAAGATGATGTTGATTAGGTAATGTTGATTTACCCGGTTTCGGAGAAACCGGGCTACGTAACTGAACGCCTCCTTGCTTTATCTTGTCGCAGGATGATCCCGCAGATGTTTGAATTTGAAGAAAGGTATGATGAAGCGCGCAGGTACAACGAAGAAGCGATGCGTAATTCACCATTTGCTGGTGAAAGGATTATGGCTGAAATAGATAACCTCGAAATGGAGCAGCACTTAAACCATAGACGCAATGCTAATGCAAGAGGTTTGAGAATGGTCAACGATCAACGTATCCATTACCTATTGAAAGGACTTGAGCAAGTTGATTATGTCGGTGAACCGATAATTATTCCGAAAAACCTGGAACTGGGGAATGCTTACCCCAATCCCTTCAATAGCGCTACCACCATTTCTTATGCTTTACCGAAAGAAGCGCAAGTTAACTTGAAAATCTACGATGTTTCCGGTCGTCAGGTTGTTTCGTTGGTTGACAAGGTGCAGAAGTCAGGTAATTATACCATCTCATGGAATGCAATAGACATACCATCCGGTGTCTACTTCTGCCGTTTAGATGTAAATAACAAGCAGAAAATGATAAAGCTTGCTTTAGTGCGTTAAAAGCATGTAACTTATAGGGGCGGGGTTTAAATATCCCGTCCCTCTCACTTTTGCACATAAGAGGATGATGTGAAACGATTGATAGTATTACTGATTTTCCTTATGATGTCAAGCTCGGTCTTCGCACAGCAGGAAGATCTGATTGATCTCGTAGTCGAGTATGAGGATTTCTATAAGTTTGAGGCATTTGACCTTGTTGATACTCTCATTTATGTTGCCAACCACTATGGGCTTTCTGTCTGGACTTATAATGAGGAAATCCCTGAAAATTCACCATATGAAATCACCAGATATGCAACTTCCGGTGTAAGCGAAGCTCTGGTAGTATCAGATACTATCTGCTTCCTTGCAGACAGTTATAACGGGCTGCTTGTTCTTTCAGTCGCTGATCTTGATGATATCTTTGAGATTGGCCAATGTGCTGAAGCAACTTACGGACAATTTATTATTCAAAGAGATGATATTTTATATATGGCTTGTTACAGAGCCGGTATTCGCACAGTCGATGTCAGCGATCCGCTTGATCCAATTCTACTGGATACTTACAGCCCACATAGTTCAGAAGATATAAGATTGGTTGACAATCTTCTGTACTCGATTTCGGATTACTATCACGATGTATTCATACTTGACATATCCGATCCGTCTGATATTCAATTGCTTGATCGGTATGAGCTTGATAATTATCCGAATGGGATTGAAATCAATGATGATCTACTATATACACAAGTGGATGTTAGCTTTACAATTTTATCCATAGCTGATCCGGAGAATATTGAGGTAGTTTTTGCATCCAATTCCCGCTATGGCATGGGTTCATTAATGAATTCGATCAGATATTTCAACGGTTATATTTACATGGGCATGGCTTGCATTTGGGATGTGAGAGATCCGAGGGAAGCTGTTCGTCTATGTTGGGGAGGGGGTTATGGTTCTGCTTTTACTGAATTGGGAGAGAATGTTTCTTTTGTTTCACAATCTGCATCTGCAATGGTAGGTCGAGATCTCATGATTTTCGACATCCATAACTTTGAGGAACCAGAACGACTTCATTGGCATCCTGCTGCATACGGGCTTTCAGATGTATTTGTTCAGGATAATTACCTTTACGTATCAAGCAGATTTAAGTATGGTTCCAAGTTCGACATTTACAACATAGAAAACATCTTTAACCCCATAAAAACAGGAGAAATTGATTCAACTATTGGAAATGACTCCCGCTTGGGTTACGATGATATTTTCGTTCAGGGTGACATTACAGTTTTGTCGGAATATATCGGTGCACGCGATTCTCTATCTATCTTTTCTCTTGAAGACATCGAGCATCCACGAGAAGTTAGTCGTATCGGCAGGCATTCCGTTAAAGACCTGGTGATCGATGGTGACTATCTGTATATCGGTTGCGATCGAGTATCATCCGGAAATGAGGGCTTGAAAGTAATTTCTATTGAAGATCCAACTAATCCACGAATAGTATGGGAGAGCGATGCCGATGAACTTTGTGCCTATGAAGTTTACGGTGTTGCTCTATCTGATAATTATGCATACTCGGTGAGTCGCAGTCTTGGCGGAGAATTGGAGCAAAATTTTCGTATCTGGGACAGAGGTGATCCGGAAGATTTACAACTGGTGGGATCGTGTGTAGTAGAAGGTTTTTGTGCTACGATTGTGCTTTCTGATGAATATGCCTATGTTACAGGAATTATTGATAGAGGACTTTTATCTGTTGTATCGATTGCTGATTCTGAAAATCCCAGAGTGGTAAGCACTACAAGGTTACCAGATTATGGAATGGATTGTGCCATGCTAGATGGGTATCTTTATATAAGTTTTTATCATATGGGCTTTATGATCTTCGATTTGAATGATCCAGAACAACCAGATTTAATATCGCATTATGACACACCCATTTCCACAGGTACTTATAATCAGATAGCAGTTGTTGACGGTTACGTGATAACGTCCGGAATAATCTACGACTGCGCCCGAATAACCGGACGCTGGAACGTCCAATTATCCTCAGAATCCCACGACTTCGGCGATGTTCAATTAGACACATCTGCTATCTGGGAGTTAACAATCAGCAACGAAGCTCAGCAGCCGGTCGAAATCCTCGAGGTCGCTTGCGACAGCGCCACCTTCACGGTTGATTTTGACGACATTATAACCATCGATCTCGACGAGGAGACAACCGTCGAGGTCACTTTCGCCCCCACCGAACCCCGCCCCTATACCTCTGCGTTGACCATCCACACCGAACGGCGCGATTTGATCGTTCAGCTTTCCGGGACGGGGGTGGAATTGTCTGCATCTGAAGATGATACTCAATTGCCTTTAGAGTTTGCGCTTTATGATGCTTATCCCAATCCTTTCAATTCAGTAACAACCTTACAGTATGACATCCGTCAAAGTACAAACCTGCAACTATCTGTCTACGATCTTAACGGAAGGCTGGTGGAAACCTTGTATAACGGCAATATCAAATCCGGTTCCTATAGTTTGACATGGAATGCCGGTCGTTTGCCTTCGGGGCTATACCTTGTCAGGATGAAAACGGAGGAGGGGGTGTGGATGACAAAGACGGCGTTAGTGAAGTAGGGGATTAGATTGCGGATTGATTTCCCTGGTTTCTAACAAGGATATTCAGGATAAACAGGATGTTTTCTTCGACCCCTTCAGGGTCGCTACTGGAGTTGGGATTTGGTTCGGTGGATTTCAGCCACAGTCTGGCAGGCAGAAGGTACACCTTCAGGTATTTATGTTTGTCGTCTCGAATCAGGCAAACGAATCCTCACACAAAAGATCGCCCTGGTTAGGTGATATTTCTTATAATAGGTTTAGAGTTCACGCTTAAGCGTACAACAGGCTGAAGCCTGAACTCTGAACTTGTTTTCACAGTATTAACAAACAATTACAAGTTATAGAAAATGAAAAAGAACATAGACCTTTTGATTATTTTCTTTTTAATTATAACAACTCCTCTATTCGCTGACAGTTGGAACATATCAAGACTTGCTGAAGTAGCTCACGACCACTTCTTTAACATTAAGATTCAAGATGATATAGCCTACTGTTCTACTACGTACGGTCTTGTTGTGATGGATGTTTCAGATAAAGAGAACCCGGAAGTTATCAACCGCATTCCGCTGGAAAATTCAGCTCTGGGTATTGAATTACGAGACACGCTGCTCTATCTCTGTGCCAGCAAGGATCATGTGAAATTGGCGGTTTACGACTTATCCGGCAGGGAGGTTGCCGTTCTGTTCGAAGGTGTGCGCACTCCGGGTGAATACAGTGTTTCATGGAAAGCGCGAGACCTTCCTTCAGGGATTTATATGTTCAAGCTGACCGGTGAAAATCGCATGAGTGCCATGAAAGTTGCACTGGTTAAGTAAATGTTGTAATTTATGGGAGCAGTTCAATGCGAACTGCTCCCTTTTATATTTTGAGAGGATGAAATGACAACCGAAAAATTTGTAATGTTGATGTTGATATCTTTCATCAGTATCTCTGCCTATGCCCAGGATGCCGGGATCGACAGAATTTCCGACTGCCTCGTCACCGGTTATTGGAAGGACATCGAGGCGGTTGACGATCTTGTCTTCGCGACTAACGGTTACGGTCTGATGATCTACAGATTCGATCCAGATGAAGGTATTGATGAACCTTTGGAATTAGTGCGCTATCCCACTCCGGGCAGCACGGGAGGATTCGTTATCATTGATACCCTGTGTTATCTAACGGACGGTTCAAGCGGTTTGAAGATTCTGTCAATTGCGGATGTGAATAACATTTACGAGGTGGGCGCTGGACCGTCCGGCTATTACCCGAGCAGCGTAAAGGTAATTGGCGATTACGCATATATAGCAGAACGTCACAGGTTCATTATCGTTTCAGTTGCTGATCCATCGCGACCAGAGATAGTGGGAAGCGTTCAATTGAATATGATATTGAGTTTTGAAATATATGAGGATTATGCATATCTAACAAGAGAAACAGATAATACTCTTAATATTGTTTCTATGGAGGATCCTGAAGAACCTGAAATTGTTAGATCCATTGAGTTTGATCACAGAGTTTATGACCTCGAATTAAAATCAGATACTTTATTTGTATCTTGCGGTGGTGAAGAAGATTTCATTTATGTATTGTCGCTATCCGATCCCGAACAGCCTTCCGAAATAACAACTATTCGCAGGGAGGACTTGCCTTGGCGGAACCCAACGATTTTGATGACATATGGTAATACAATGTTTACAACAGGTCCTTTCTTAGGAGTCATTGATATTAGAAATGTATTTCATCCAGTCTACTATCGTCATTTATCTTATACAGTTTGGGGGTTTATGGCTCAAGAAAATTATGGCTTTGGCTGTAGAGAGAACTATGGTTGGGCTGTGATAGATATTTCCAATTACAATGACTTGGAGGTGGTCTTTGACGGTATCGAATATGGAGTGTTTTATGGTATTACTAAACAGGGTGAGTATCTATTTGTGACGGACGATTTGAGGCGACCGGATCAACGTTCAACCTTCGGATTAAGAGTTGTTTCGATAGCGGATAACCAAAATCCGGTCGAGGTGGCGAACGTTGATATGCCGTCAAATGACTTGAATAAAATCCAGATAGTCGGCGATTATGCTTACGTTTACAACATGGGATTCTATATCTACGATGTAAGTGACCCTGAAGAACCGGAGTTGGTTGACCGGCTTCCGCTCGGTAGGGCAAGGGATATGTCCGTTATCGACGATTATGCATACATTAGGGGGGTTGACGAGCTGTACATCATGTCGCTCAGCAATGCACCCGATGTTGAAATAATCGGCGAATTCCCCCCCGATGACCGGATTCCCATACGCGGTCTTGGTTCGACTGAAGAGTTCGTTCTTGTAACATCCTATCTCCCAGGAAATCCTTATAAATTTAAGATATACGACCGGAGCGATCCCGTTGAGCTGGAGCTGATTTCAGAGATAGATATCCCTCGGGCGCATGGCAGAATAGAGGTTTACGAGGATTACGCCTACACATGTTCAGCCGACGATTCGTTAGTGGTGTTTTCGATATCCGATCCCGAACATCCTGAGGTTGTTCATGTAGATGGCGACATCATAGGCGAAAGAAACTTAAGACTATTTGATTCATTCCTTTACGTAATTCTTAATGACGGTGCTGGATTCTACGTTTTATCGCTGGAAGATCCCACGCGCCCTGAACTGATCGGGAGTTACGACACTCCGGGCTATTGCCGGGATCTGTATGTTGACGACGGCTTCGCTTATGTCGCCGATGAGAATAATATCGGTGTCTATGACCTGTCGCGCGTAATGGGCTTCTGGGACGTTCGTTTATCTGAAGATTCTCACAATTTCGGAGAAGTTCTGCCTGATTCCTCCGCAATCTGGCAGTTGACAATCGGCAATGCAGCACAGCAACCAGTTGACATACTCGATGTATCATGTGACAGCGCCGCCTTTACGTTTGATTTTGACGACACTTTAACCCTCGAGCCCGACGAGGAGACAACCCTCGAGGTCACCTTCACCCCCACCGAACAACGCCCCTACACCGCTGCCTTAACCATCCACACCGAACGGCGCGACCTGACCGTCCAGCTTTCCGGGACTGGGGTGGAACTGTCCGCATCTGATGATGATGCTCAATTGCCGTTGGAGTTTGCGCTTTATGATGCTTATCCAAATCCGTTCAATTCAGTAACAACCATACAGTATGACATCCGTCAAAACACAAACCTGCAACTATTTGTCTACGATCTTAACGGAAGGCTGGTGGAAACCTTGTATAACGGCAATATCAAATCCGGTTCCTATAGTTTGACATGGAATGCCGGTCGTTTGCCTTCGGGGCTATACCTTGTCCGGATGAAAACGCCTGAGGGGGTGTGGATGACAAAGACGGCGTTGGTGAAGTAGGGGATTAGATTGCGGATTGATTCCCCAGGTTTCTAACAAGGATATGCAGGATGAACAGGATGTTTTCTTCGACACCTTCAGGGTCGCTATAATGGTTGGGATTTGGTTCGGTGGGTTTCGGTCACCGCTATTCACGTTCATTCCCTTCGGGAATGGTTGAGAACTCTGGATTCCCGCCTTCGCGGGAATGACAAAATGAACGGGAATGAGGAAATGGGGCGGGAATGCTTAAAACCCTTCAAACGCAATAATAGATGCTCCGAGCGCTCCTACGAATTCGGGCATATCCGGTACTGAAATATCACATCTTAGAACCTGCGAGAGTTCTCTGATTAGACATTGATTTCGGGCTACACCGCCGGAGAAGGCAACTTGTGGAATAAGGTTTAATGATCTTGTCAACTGGGCGACACGTAAGGCTATCGATCTGTGTACTCCTGCCGCTACATCCTCCCGCGCAACGCCCTCCGCCAATAAAGATAATACCTCAGTTTCGGCAAATACCGTGCAGATCGATGATATTTGTACCGGATTCGATGAAGAATATGCCAACTCCGCAAATCCCTCAACCGACAGATTCATCGTCAACGCCAGGAACTCAAGGAACTTCCCACTGCCCGCCGCACATCTATCATTCATGGTGAAATCGGCAACTATCCCACCGGCATCAATAATGATCGCTTTCGAATCCTGCGTAAATAGCTTTAGCACAAACCAGCACTTCCGGAACGAAATACTCTTTGGCGGCGAACAACCTGTCCACTTCATTCATGCCTGTGGTCAGACCCTGCTGAATAGCTTCTTCAGGAGGATAACCCTTTTCAAGCACCTCCTGAGCCAGTTTGGTGAACTTCGTCAATCTGCATAGCCACTACAGCCGTGGCTAATCGTCAATAGATATCTACCAATCTTTAACCACTATTTTAGTTGGGATTTGTTTGCAGAAAACGGATACATCTTTACACATATTGGATATGCAAAATTTGCCCCGATGACATACATCACCGGGGCAAATAAAAAGCTAAAGATTTCCGTGTACAAATGATGAGTTACTTTAACAGTGCAACCTTCTTCATTGAAACACGAGATCCGTCGTCTAACCTAACCATGTACAATCCTGAGGGCCAGTCTACAGCATTCAACTGAACACTGTACTTACCGGCTTGCATATAATTGTTCGACAATTCAGTAATCTGGCGACCGGTCAGATCATGCAAAGTAAGAGTGATATTGGAAGCACGGTCGAGGTTGAAACTGATGTTGCTTACTGCGTTGAAAGGATTGGGATAGATGTCGGTTAAACCGTATTCAACCGGCATATACTCAGAGTCCTGTTCTAAACCGAGAGTGACGGTCATAGTAATGTCAACCCAGATCGAACCCTCAGCCGGTGAATTATGATTGAACTGGAGATGAGTCTCGTATGTTTGGTTCGGTTCCGGATCCGCTGATGAAATATCAACGTGAACGTCCATCTCATCGCTCGGATCAAGGTACCCTTCCGGTGGAGTAACGTTCAACCACCAGAAGTCACTACTTGCTTCATATACTCTTAAGATGTCGTCACCAGCTTGCATTTGCCCCAGAAAAGCCCAGGTGAAGTCACAAAGCTCATTTGTCATTGAACATCCACCGGAACGTTCGCGATCTCCAATTGGTAACATCGCAACCGTAAGTGTATCGTTCGTCAGATGATTGCACTTTATCAACCTAACGCCACCATTCTGGTCGTTGCTAAGAATATAAAGTTTATAATCGTCCGGATCATTGGCAAAGTAGGTGATCCCTGACGTTCGGAAACGGAAACTGTTGTTAACCTCATGAATCACATTTCCTTCGCGATCAATTCCGAAGACATTTTGTGAAATGGATGTAACCCAGAACAGTTCGTGTTCAGCATCCCAAGTCACTGCCTGACAAGGGTTGAGTGGCGTCGGGATGCGAACGTCCGTAACCTGTCCGGTGTTAGGATTGATCTGTGCTATGTAGGTTGAGTCAACCGCATAGATAAACTCACCGTCCGTCGTCAGATCCCGCCAGCCATAATTGCTGCAAGACGCTTGTTCCCAGCTCTCTTCAAGTTGGCCTCCAAGGCTAATCTTATAGAGCATGTTGGGTTCGTCACTACGTTGTCCGCCAACAACCCAGAAGTAGTTTTGGAAGAAAAGAGTCGCCTGGATACGGTCATCATTTGCGATGTCACCGTTTTCCAACTCATCTATTTGATCCCAGAAACCGCCCTCGGCACGCGCAGCGCGCAGACTTGTAGTGAATTCAAGTGGACCATCACCACCGTTAACAACGTGGACGTCAACACGTGTGGTTTCACCTTCAGGTAATTCAACGGTAATTTCAGGCGGATTATGCTCCAATTCGGGATGAAGCATACGGATCTCGACTTCCAACTCTTCTTCACCATCAAAAGTAAAGTTCGCTTCATCAATGTCAGTATAGCCCGGCCTGGTAACATTTACTGTGAAGGATTCGATGGAAACCAGCTCGAATGAAAAGAAACCGTCTTCGTCCGTGATACAACTGCGATTTACTTCGTTGATTACAACTTCCGCACCTTCAATGGCTTCTTCAGTCATATTGTTAGTCACGTTACCGTAAAAGTAACCATCGTATCCAGTGAAATCGGTCTCTTCTGCCTGCAATACCTCCCGATTGCCAGCTTGAACCCAACAGATAAGTAACAGATTGTCTTCCTCAAGATCATGCCAGCCGAGACCGTCCATATCTTGTTCAAGTTCGAATTCAAGAGTTTCGTCCGCTTCAATGCTGAAGCGAGTTCCATTAGCTCCCGGAATCATTTTAACCATGGCGTCGTAATGGTCCATCCAATTGTTTACTCCACGATACTCCACATGGATTTCCTTCAGGGCGACAAACAGCGTTACATTGTTCAGTTCATCATCCGATGTGATATCAACACCCACACTCAGAATGTCATCGATGATACGAGCGTTCAGCGTAATGGAAAGAGATGATTCGTCATCGGCACGGTTCCTGATAATTGCACGCATATCATTTCTGTTGCCAATAACAGTACCATCGCAGTACAAGGCTGGAACGGAGTTTATACCGTAATACTGAACGCGGGCTCTGTTCTCATTCTGATTATCCTGCCACCAAGGATCGCTATCACCGGGCCACCAGACGTGAATTGCTATCGGCACAACAATATCACCAAGTTCTTCAAGATATCTCTCCTGAGTGGGACCAAACGATGCACATGGTGGGCAGGTCGTTGATGTAAAGTCCTCAAACAGGACTTTTTTGTCATAGGCTGAGGCATCCTCAACCATTATCCAGCCGAAGGCAACGAATGCTACAAGAAATATCGCTGCGCATTGCTGAATTAAAGTGAAACTGGAAAATCTGTAAATCATTTTATTAACCTCTTGTTTTAGTAGCAGATCTAATGTCCGCAATCATTGTTATGAAAATACACTGTTGCTTAAATTGTTTATTGCCAGATTGTCAAAAACCAAAGTATACCTTTATTACACGAAAATCAATCCTGTATATGCTTTGGAATTCAAACTGTGCTTAAGAATATTTAATAAGTTATAACAAATCTGTCTTGAAATCAATTAAAAGTATGTATTTCATAGATATATTCCAATCTCTAACCCGCTAATAACGCTATTGCAACTACTCCGCAAATAATACCCAGGACATTTCTCATCGTTATCGGTTTCAGGATGATAATAAATGCCATCACAGATGCTACAACAACGTAAAGGGAAGTCAGGGGAATAACGACAGAAGCGAACCCTCGTGAAATCGCGATATAGAAATACATAAACCCGATTGCACAGGCGAATCCTGCCGCCAATCCGATGAGGTGATACCGGTTAAAGTCGGGCATCGTCGGTTTTGCGAGGAGTCCGATTACGAGCGCTCCCAGTGCAAAGTAGATCAACATTGTTTGCCAGGGAACCTTCTGAGCGCCCAGCGCACTGCAGAGGTCAATGCCGTACATTCCTTCCTGTAATCCAGCTCTGGTCGCCAGTTCTATGCTCGATTTGAAGCCTCCGACATGGATCTGTTCAACCCATGATGAGTTCCCAGAGTACTCCTTCAGGTCCGTCATAGACCGCCTGAACGTCTTTGAGTGAGATGTCCAGTTTTTTCATAGATCTTCCTTTTTTGAAAATGAGATACTACTCCGGATTTGTAACCTGAGTTTAACACCTGTAATCCAGTAATCCCTTGGAGCACCTACAGTTACTTAAATTTCAATTTAGAAATCTGACACAACAAGACTCTTTGTTGTTGGTTTTGGCACCTCCAATTTCTTGAGTATTTCCAATTGCTCCGCAGTTGCTGCTGTTAGTGCTTTGTGTTTGCTGTGACCGCTTTTCCAGTCTATAACATGCATCTGACGCAACTTTTCTACCCCTCTTTCAAAGGTCATTTTCAACGGTTTG
>JAVCDD010000041.1 GCA_030765125.1 Candidatus Hatepunaea meridiana | reverse complement strand
GTTGGAGGCTGGCGGTGTTACAATCACCGATCCGGAGAGGTATTCGGTATAGACGTCCTTGATAATCTTTGTCGTCATCATTTACCTCCCACCGGCTGTTTGCGCCATGTTTCAACCAACTGTAAGAATTTACTGGTTTCCATGCGATCTGTCGGTTTCAGATTATTGTGAGCCATTACCGCAGCAGCAACATGCGAACGAATCTGACGTTGTTTAATAATCGTAGATATTCGCAGCTTGGAATCTGCTTTGGTTTTAATAGATAGCGATTCTTTTTTCTTCTGAGGCATTTTACATCCTATAAATCGATCTTTATACTTTCCACTCGGTGTTCAACCTGTTTGGTCTTAAACCGGTGTTCAACAAACATATAAGACAAAGATTGCTGATAGATGAACGGCATTCCCTTCTCAATCGGCGCGAGGTCGGACCGCCCTTGAAACAGAGCACTTTCTATGTGGATATTATCACCGGTTACAAGATCAGTCAAATCAATTGATCCAAAACGGCATAGATCGGATAAATGATTATCCATCTTATCACAAATGTCTGCAACGACTTCATTCCCATTCTGTTCATTTGTATTAATCGCTCTAACCGTAAATCGAAAAACATGACTGTGTTTAAAAACCTTAATCTTAGTTGCTGTCCCATCGTCATTATCCTCGGTTCTATCCCATAATCCTGTGCCTAATTGACTCTTACGTGTGGATATCAAATCGATAAGGAAATAGGGATAGGGATTACCAGCTGCGACAAAGGCGATCTCATCTTTGAAAGCATGAAGATTGGGAATATTATCCTTCAGGTATTTCGATATCGCACGCTGGAACCTCACAGCCCTACTCCTGTTATCGCTGTCTGAACAGCCTTCCTAATCTCAGATGGGGCGATCCGGATTCCTTCCTGATATGCCGGTTCCATGTAAGGTTTCGGTTTTGGATGAACATAGAAGTATTTCATCTTCGCATCCAGATCGATTCCATGTCGCCTCAGCCAACCGCGAAACCCCGGGATCTTATCAATAGTGAGCCAATGTCCTTTTGTACCAAACTCAACCGCCGCTGCATATTCAACATTAGTCCCGACGATCACCTCGGTTTCAGATATGCGGTGAATATGAATCGAATTCCACAACTGCCCCAGATCGATAGCGCCATGTTCTTTCAACTTCGTAACAGCAATACGTTGAATCTCAAGGGCAATCTCCAAAACACCATCATAAAGAGCGTTGGTTAAAGCCTGCGGATATGTCATGCAGAACTTCTTAACATTTTCAATCGCCTTAATGTCAACGTCTATCTTGATCATGAGCTTTTATACTCGCGTTCGAGTCTGACCGTCAGATGTGTGACCGCTCCGAAACAGTTCTCCGGTTTTACATCGGTGACGCGGTAACGAACGTCATCGTAAACAACAATATCACCCTCAGCAACATCACTTTCCGGCAGCATAGAACAGACACCATCCGCTCCAACCTGCTTAAGCTCCTCTGGGGACAACTGCCTGAACTCAATTGCCACCGTACCAAGCGATTCTTCACTCGGTTCATGCGGACCGGCAAAATCACCCGATCCGGAAACTGATGGACGAAGTATTTCTGCTGTCTCACACGAAGCTCTGACCAGTTCTCCCATGTCCATCACGATCATCTGTTTCTCTTTATCATTTAGCATGATCTGGTAATCTCATTAAATCGCCCACGTTCGCCGACAGTAAAGAGTCGACTAAATACTCCAAGCCGCCTCCGGTTTGCCGACACGGTCGAACCGGTGCGCTCAGGATTCGCGTTATATCTAATCCGATCCATAGATCAGAGGAGTAACAATAGGGATATTACCCCCATATTCCGGGTTGCGTTCGGATACTGCTTGCCGGTATTGTGACAAGTAACTTCGACCAAGTTCTGCCCAGTAAGAAGGCTGCTTTGTCTTGTCCACCTTCTTATCGCCGGAAGAGAACGAAAAGTTACGGGCGGTCTTTGCCTGCATCATCCTACAAACCACAATTAGAGCATATAGCAACAATACCTCGCGGTCATCATCTTCCAGATCGGGAGCGAGACTACCATCACCATCAACTGAATAGCTACGTTTCAGATCCTTGTTGACAGAAACAACAGCGCGATTGATAGCTCGTTCTAACTGCTCATCCTCCAGCAGAGGATCATCTTCATCGCGGTCGTGATATTCCAGACGTAAAGTCCGGATCAGATCATTCATTGCCATCAAAATGTTTCAAGGCTTGAGCCCTCGGCCAAAATTGCTGTTTCTTTACCGTACCTATATCCTTGAGAGTGAAATGCTGTTCACCCTTGCGTTCGTCGATCTCACCGGTTATCTGCCTGCCGGATAACTTATCCGATACAGTTATCTCACCCTCATCGGCATGGGAATAGTCGACCTCCCAATCGTGTGCGTGAGCTTTGGAATTTGAATCTTCAGAATCAGGAACTTGCGATCCGGCTTCTGAAGCCTTCGTGCCTTCATCCTCCAACTTTATCCAGCCCTTCGTGATTGCTTTCTGCAGTTCTTCGGTGAGCTCATCGACAATAATAGATGCTCTCGGTTTCAGAATCAGCTTCGACTGAGGCAGAACCAGGATGCACCGGCGTTTATTGATTATTCGTTTCATGTTCTGTTTCCTTCTGATCAGCCGAGAATTTTCACTTTTGCCAACATATCCGGACGCAGGACTCCCATCGCGATTTCCATCCATACTACCCAGCTGATCTTGAACTCACTGGGACGGCTATCCGGTTCAACGGCAATAGGAGTGCGTATAGCTATCTTCCCGATCTGCTCATCCGGGACAAGCAACACCTCATCCATCCGTGCCGATGCAGTTGTCAATACTTGCGCACCTCCGTAGTACTTGAGAATCCCCTTCTCACGCAACTCGCGTTCTGTCACCGGGTCCAACTCCCAACCACGCATATCGTTGAAACGACCACCCCGCATCACGATGTATTTCACAGTCAGGTCTTTATCCTCCAGCAAGGACACCGCTTGATTGAGACCATCCTCGGTGAGCGAAGCTCCTCCGATCTCAACCGTATTAGCTTCCGGAACGGCTTCTGAAATGACCCTTACGGCTCGCTGATTCAGTTTCTTACGAATGGCAGCGCCAGCCCACTTCTCCATGTCGGTCAACCGGTGGATATCACCGTTCCGCAACACAGAAACATCTATCGCTGGATTGGAAGCAACCCTCTCAACGGGAAACTCGATCTCATCGTCGCTCATATTCGAGCGATGCACCTGTCCGCCGCTGGCAATCCAATATGCCCTGACCTCTTTTATCTTGTTGTAACGTGCAGGCTCACCCTTGGGGAGCTTGTTTTCTGTCAGGAGCAGCGAGGCAATTTCCTTCTGCTTGATCTCATCGTATATAGGCTGGGCAATAGAAGCTGCAATAGTACGCAGACCCTCAGGCCCCATACCATACGCTTCACGCAGATCGCCAGCAATCGCATCAAACTGTTCCTGAGTTATAGCTTTCGTCTTCATAGTTTTTCCTCTATAGCGCAAGCTTGAATTTAACGACACTGCCTTCAACCGCCAGCGCTTTACCGACAATGGTATTACCCTCAGAAGCAGTCTTGATGTTGGCGTTGGTAGGATCGAAGGTCAGGTCATCATCCGCAGTGATCGTACCGGTAACATTGTCGGTCTCGTAGATCCCGCCATCCATAAAGACCGCAACCTTATTCCGGTCGGTAGCGCCCGGGATTACATATTTCAGCTTGTCCACGTTATAAATCACACCCACAGGAACATCGCCGACATCGGATATCACCTGGAAGGTATCGTTATCGATCAGCTTGACGAACTGACCCTGTTCACCGGGACCCTGCAGCTCACCGTCACCATACGCGATGCCGGGATGAGAGGGATTGAAAAAAATATCATTCATTTTATCTCCTTGAAGTTTACAAGTTTGCAAGTTTACAAGTTTTCAAGTTAAAACAATGCGAAAACCTGCTCACTTTCTTACTTTCTAACTTTGTGTTTCTCTGACTTCGCGCAGCCCCTTGCCCAGCCGGTCAGTCAGGTTATCGATCTTGTCATCAACAACGACAGGATCAATACCTGCATCACTGCGCAGAACTCTCTCTTTGTGGTCGCCTTCTTTAGCTTTTGCTTCCGGTAACGCGTCGATCACGGATTTGGTGGCTTCGAAGGCATTATCATCGAGGTCGGCAAGCCTCTCGATTTCCGTAGTGCGCTCAGCCTCATCCTTGAATTTCTTACCACGTTTCTCCCAATCCTCGACAAGCTTGGTGGCTTTGGTGTTCTGCTCAGCCTTGCGCTTCTCAGCCTCGTAGGTATCGACTTTCTTCTGGAGCTCTTCGATTTGTTTCTTCAAGTCCTCGTTATCCTGCTGAACCTTCTTCAGATCCTCCTCGACTCCGGCTGATGCCTTGTTTGAATTGTCGGTTTTTACCAGGTTAACCAGGCTCTTCATCTTGCTGCTGAACACTTCCAGTCCCGCGGTGATCTTCAAGTTTAGGTCTTCGCCGCTGATATCTTCCGACCCGAACTTATTCAGAAGCTCGCGGATGTATCCCTCGAGTGCGCTGGTCAAAGGCCAGACCTCCTCGTTGATCTTCTTTGCAGTTAAATAGGACTGGAAATCAGCAATGGTTTCCATAATACTATCCTCTATGTTTGATCTTGAATTTGCTACGCTTAATATTCTGGCTTCGGGATCGGCACCTTTACGATCCAGTAGTCCCATTCCGGTGAATGTGATATTATGTAGGATTTCGTATACTTTCTGTCCCTGATACTGTCGTCCTTTATACTTCTTCAAATGCAGACAATAGTTGTTTTTGGACTTGATATGTTTCCCACAAACCGAGCATTCACCCTCCTCGTAATCGCATTCCATCGAAACCTGTTTGACTATCCCCTTCCTGATCAGCTTATATGCCAAGCGAGCAAAGGGATTGTCCTCGGTGTAAAGCTCGCCGTCGCACTCGATATAGCCGCCATCCGATTCTAAAAACCTGGCATCAGCCACGCCACCAACTATGTCCGTCAGATCTTGGGAATGCTTCAGATCGATCTTAGTATTGACAGCGCTTTCGTAGTTGTTCTTCAGCTCGTCAACACTAAAGTGATCGCCGTTGAGGTTGGTACCGGCATGCGCCAGGATGAAAGTGAAACGCTGATCGCCGTTTGCACCGTCTGTAGATATTGCCTGAGACGTCAAACCGTCTGCAACGATGATATCACCGGTCAAGGATGTATGACATGTCCGGCGAATGCTATCTTTCGTGTCAATCGGCGCAAGATCACTTTTGGCAGCTTTGGTCGAGCTCTGCTTCTTTGGTTTCGAGGCGATGATCAAATATTCCTTGGCATCACGTCCCGATCCTTCACCCGCATACTTGGCAATACCGTAAGACACCGCCCGTCGCCGGAAATCAACATCACTATATTTTTGATTAAATGCTTCCTTTAGTTCGGCTGCTGTCGGATAAGCT
>JAVCDD010000261.1 GCA_030765125.1 Candidatus Hatepunaea meridiana | reverse complement strand
TGGCGCATTACACTTTTGAGGGCAATACTTCCGACCGGAGCACAGTCATTGAGGTTATTGATGACATCAAAAAGCGGTTTCGTGTTGACAGCGTAATTCTTGTTGCGGACAAGGGAATGACCAGCCGGATTAATTACGGATGGCTCGAAAAAGAGGGCATTCCGTTCATTCTTGGTGAATCGAAACGGATACGCCGTGACGCGCGCGACTCAACCATAAATAAAAATAAAGCTCTGAGTGCGCGCTTCAGCGCGTGTTAGCTATATCCCGCATTCTACAGACTTTACGCGCTGAAGCGCGCACTCTGAACGCTTATTTTAAAGGGAATGACAGTGAATAGATACTTCTAACAATTATAAGGGGACACCACTAAGTTTGTAAGTCAGTGTTATTTATGGATAAGCCCTAAGTAGCACTTGGGAGGTCAGACAATTCTAATTTATTTAACCCTGAGTCCAGCGAATTTAACTGCGCCTCGATGATAACCGCCGGGAAATAGTTTTTCAAGTTCCTCAATATCGATATTGTTTGCTTCACATGTTTCATAAACAGTCGGAACGGTGTTATACTTGGCATAGCTGTCGCGAAGGAAGTAAATAATTTTCCAATGTTTATCCGTTAGCGCTCTCAGCATCCTCATTTCGTTTGCCTTCAAAATGCTGAATTGTTCGTCCCAATCCTCTGGATCGACAAGAAAACCACTAATGTCAATCTTATAAGTTTTATCTCGAGGTTGTGAAACACCCGCTTCAAGAATTCGTTTCAAATTTGAAGATTTAAGGTCTGCATCCTTATATGAACAGCCTGCAAGTCTGCACGCTCCTCTAAGGTAACCGGTTGGAAAAAGGGTCTTAAGCTCCCAGAGGTAGAGACCAAGGGCTCGACAGGTTTGATATACCAGGGGGCATTTCCCAAAGTTTATTTGTGTTCCACGAATATAATTTACTACATCCCAATGTCTCTGGGTCAATCCACCGGCAATTTTCGTTTTCGCAGCCATCCCCACTGCAAAGTCCTCATCCCATTGCTTCCTGTCTGACAGGAAGCCTGCATCATCAACCTGATATGTTCTGTTTTTGAATCTGAATGTGCCTATGATTACTCCCACCAGAAAACAAACTGCATGTTCTATTTCTTTTTTTTAACTGGATGAAAGGATTTACAGGATTATTATATCCTGTTTATCCTGTTAATCTACTCTTTTGTGAAACATGGCGCTTCGGGGATTTCGGGTCTTCGCTTGACACCTTCCGGCTTGCCCAGGATAGCGCTTTTAGTTCTATGTTTTCTAAGTTTCAGATAATCGAGTACCAGCTCCCGTTTCATAAGCTGTATCGCACGCGCAGGGTCGACTCCCTTCGGACAGACATTTGAGCACTCGCCGGCATAATGGCATCTGAATGCACCGTGAGAACCGCCGACTACTTTCTTACGCAGGTTGAAGCCGTCGTCGCGCGTGTCTTTGGTGTATCGGTATGACTGAGCCAGAGGCTGTGGTCCGAGATAGTTCGGGTCGGTTGCCATTGTAGGACAGGCTGCCATACATAGCCCGCATTTGATGCAATATGTGAACTGCAGGTATTCTGTAAGTTCATCCGGACTCTGAAAGAATTCTCCGGTAGGGTTCAGCATCTCATCCGCATCATCCCGGACAATATAGGGGTATGTAGATATATGCTTGGAAAATAACGGCGTAAGGTCCGGAACCAGGTCTTTAACAATATCGAAGTTCGGCAGAGAAGCAACGGTCAGGGCTTTTGAAGCAATATCGAATATCTGTGTATTGCATGCCAGGGCGGGGCGTCCATTCAGCAGCATACCGCAGGAACCACAGACTCCCATCCGGCAGGAATAGCGCATACTTAAACTTGCATCCTGCGTCTCCCTGATCTGGTGCAGACCGTCAAGAACGGTCATCCCCGGTTCGACGTGAACGATGAACTTCTGCCAATGCGGTTTATCATCTACATCGGGATTATACCGACGGATATGAAAAGTTATATCCGTTTCCTTCTGAAGCTTTCTTGTCATATTTTCTATCTCCTTATCCAGCATGAGCGATTATGTAAAACTTAAGCGCTGCCCAAGTCCCGAATACAAAAAGGCAGATACCCAGGATCCAGAACAGGACATTGATAAATTTCTGAATCCCCTGCCGGGGTCCCAACTCGAACAGGATCGTCCGAAAACCGTAAAGCCCGTGATAGAGGGCTGCCGCAAGCAGGACAATGTAGAGTATTGCAATTATTAAGAGCTTTGCTCTCGCAACAATATTAGCCCAATCTATAGCTTCACCGCCGGCTGGATTGAACCAGCCAAGTATCCCATCCAGATGCATGGTTATCATGTGAATACCAAGCAGGACCAGGATCACTATACCGGTAAATATGTGCCAAGTCCAGAGTTTTGTCTCTCGCATATCAACCTCCCTAATGAGCGAGTGCAAAGAAGTCGTAACCACCGGCAGCGATCAGGACCGCTGCCACTATAATCGAAACTATCATCAACGGACGCTGCACGTTCAGCGATGACTTGTAGGGATAAATGGGTTCCTCAGCCTTGCCGACGGAGAAACCCAACTCTATCAATATCAACCTGATGCCGTTGATTGCGTGGTAAGCAAAGGCGACGTAGACCAGGAACTCCCCGATTTTAAATACGGGCGAACTGAAAACCCCCATCCAAGTCTCCCAGGCTTTCTCACTGAATACACGTGAGGATGTGACTAATATATGAAGGATGAAATAGAGCAGTATTCCCAGCCCTGTCAGGCGATGCAGCGTATAGAGGTATCGCTCTAATCCCCATCTGCCTCCACCGAGCCAGCCCCACACCCCGATGCTGTTCGGACATCTTTTATCCTGTAACATATGATCTCCTGAAACTTCACTTATACTAAATTGCAATTAAATCTATTGTTTAGAGTTCACGCTTTAGCGTGTTAAAACAACCTGAAGGTTGAACTCGTATTATGTCCCCATAAATCGACTAATACTTCCTCTCCACCGGTTTCCACTTGTCGATGGTTACGTCCTTGTAGGTCAGTTTCTGACCTTCGTCGGTCAGGGTTATCAGTGTATGTTTGAGCCACTTTTCGTCGTCGCGCACCGTGAAGTCACGTCGCGAGTGCCCCCCGCGAGACTCCTCACGCGCCAGCGCTGCAACGATCATCGACTCAGCAAGTGTCAGCAGGTTTTCAAGCTCGATTGTGTTGATCAGGTTGGAATTGTAAATCTTACCCTTATCCTCGACCTTCACCTTCTTAAAACGTTCCTTTAACTTGCGCACCTCCTCAAGCCCTGCAGCCATTTCATCTCCGGTGCGGAAGACGCCCATGTGGAAATCCATTATCTGCCGCAACTCCGTCTTCAATTGATACGGATTCTCGTCACCATCATTCTGAAGCAGGTCGTGGAATATCCGCTTTTCTTCCTCTTCGACGCGGTCGGTAGGCATTTCCGACATACTTGGATTAGTTTCAAGATATTTCACTATCTCAGCACCCGTGATTCCACCCCATACGAGGCACTCCGCGGTTGAATTAGCCCCGAGGCGATTTGCGCCGTGCAGCGATGTGCATGCTACCTCACCGGCTGCCCATACACCTTCCATCCTCGTCTTGCCGTTGATGTCAGCTTCGATCCCACCCATCGAATAGTGTGCCACCGGACGAACGGGGATCGGCTCAAAGATCGGATCCAAGCCGAGGAATTTCATGGTGACCTCACGGATGAGAGGTAGTGCATGGTTGATCTTATCCGCTCCAAGATGTGTCAGGTCAAGGTGAACGTAGTCCAATCCCTTTGGTCCTTCAAACCCGCGTCCCTCAATTATTTCGGTCATTTCAGAGCGGGAAACTATGTCACGAGGCGCTGTTTCCATCTTTGAGGGTGCATATTTCTTCATAAAGCGATCGCCGTCCTTGTTGCGCAGATAACCGCCTTCACCGCGGCACCCCTCAGTCATCAGTATCCCGGAAGGAACAAGCCCCGTCGGATGGAACTGCAGGAACTCCGAGTCCTCCAGAGACATACCGGCGCGATATGCCATCGCTTGACCATCGCCAGTGACGGTTTGTGAGTAGGTTGTAAAGCCATATAGATTGCCAAGCCCACCTGTCGCAATGAGCAGAGCCTTTCCACGAACCACATTGAATTCACCCGTAATCATATCTATCATTGTAATCCCTCGGAAGCTGCCTCCTTCACAAATAATAGACGTTACAAATACCTCGTCATAACGGGTGAAATTCTTATATCGGGTCAGGTTATCGTAGAGTGTCTGCATCTCAAAGAAGCCGGTCTTATCGGCTGCCATCGTAGCGCGGGGGTAACTGTGACCGCCGAATGGGCGCTGTTGTATTCTGCCGTCATCCCGCCGCGACCAGGGAAGCCCCCAATGATCGAGCAGAATTATTTCCGTCGGTGAAGTTTCAACGAACTTATACACGACATCCTGATCCGCCAGGAAATCGGAACCTTTGACGGTATCCCAGGCGTGTAGGTCAAAACTATCCCCTTCCTCTTCACGCAACACTGCCGCCGTGCCGCCTTCCGCACAAACGGAATGTGCACGATTCAACTGAACCTTGGAGACGATGCCTATATTTACCCTGTCGTCAGACCGGCGCGCAATCTCAACCGCCGCCCGCAAACCGGCTAAACCCGCGCCAAGAATGATTACATCATGATCGATCAACATGTTTATGCTCATTTGTTTTATTAGCGGAACGAATACTTACTTTCATTGTGGGTTTTTCCAAGTGCGGAATCATATCGCTCCGCACCTTTTCCAGAGCTTCCATTACTGTCATTCCATGGCAGGAAAATACAGACCAACCTATACTAATCAAATCTTTAAATGCCGCAGGTCCGATATTACCCACTATGGCGTGTTTGATATCGAGATTTGCGAATCGGCTCATTCCATGACTTGGTTCATCATGACCAATTCCCTGTACAGTAAGGTATTCCATTGTTTCAGTATCTACAATGAGATAATAAGGTGCATAACCAAACAGTTTAGCAATTTTCGCGTTAAGGTCTGCTGAATTGGCAGCAACTAAGTACTTCATAATATTTTCTATCCTTGTTTTATTAAGTTTAATCAGATGATTTTATACATTCAACTATTTCGCTGAATATATCCGAAAGCCGAAGGACGCCAACCACCTGATTGTCACGCTTAACTATAATTGACAAAATTTGCCACATCATCATCCGATGAATAGCTTCAGTAAGCGAGCTGTTCTCGTCGATACTTTCCTCTATTGGTATCATCACTTTTTTGATCTTTATGTTGCAAGCATGTTTACAGGTTATCTCCATCTTGCCTTCCCAGAAACCGAGATCATCCATCATCTTGCTCATAAATTCGGTACTTACACCAGCTCTGGAAAGCCGTTGAACATCACCCAGAAAGCCGTATTTCGGTTCAAGTGCGGCAAGAAATCCATGATGCCCCAACTTGCCTACTATTTCACCGTTATGATTTCTAATCAGTACCTCTCTATGATGTTGACGTCCGGGTGGTAAATTTCCTTGAATCAGATCAAGCGCTCTTATTGCTTCCTCTAAAGTTGCCTCTTCAGATACCACAACATATTCGTTGGGAGGCAGCATAATATCTTTGATATTTTTTTTCAATTATCGCTTACATGTTTCTTAATTGTTGTTTGCATTCTCATTTTTTGGTAGGTCAGGGGATTTCCTTTCCTTAATAAAGAATCATAAGTCAAATTTTCCGTCCAATCTCGAAACCATTCGCAACCGCCTCGATGATATTTGCCGATTTCCTGGCGTCACCAACCAGATGAACATTGACGCTTTCATCATATAGCTCTTGCTTCAGATTATTTACCGCTGAAGCGTCTACTGCTTAAACGATGGTATCAAACTCACCCAACAGACATTGGTTCCACAATAATTGCAGCGACTCCACCTTCTGCACAACGCTCATAATAAACTATATGACGGTAATTGACATCGCCAGTTGCAATCTATAACCAGTTTTCACCGGCGCCATGATCAGACGGTTGGTAATGTTAATTTTCCAATACTTAAACTATGAAAAGATCCCATGATAATCTCCATTTTTCAGACATTCCTGATAAAATGTGCTGGAAGCAGATATTCGGTTTTGTTGTAAGGAATTCTGACTAATTCCTATTCTTCCAATAGTTTTTTAAGGTTCCTGATTCGGAAAATTTGTTCTCTATCTCAAGTGCTTGCTCTTGACGCAAAGGATGACGCGAGCCGATTCCTATAATTGCCCCTTAAACGATTCTGCCAACTACCCTTCGCAAGGACATTAATATACTCGATAACGAGCGTCATCACAAAGATGAAACTCGTTATCATTAAGCTCCGTAGAAGAACTTCGCTCAGCATTACTGTATTCTTGGTTTTTCGATCTGGTAATGATGGCTTATCGCTGTGCAGCCAGTAATCCCCGTCAGCATCAGCTCCATCGGACGAACTCCGCGCCGGATGCACCCATGATTACCCAGTACCTGCTATCAAACCCATTACTTTGGCTTCAAGATTTGAAAACACTTTATACTCGTAGTGGTAGCGTTTTCTGTTTATCAATCGATTTGTGATAAAATTGATCATGACATCAGTAATTCAATACAGCATCCGCCTCTATGGCAGCCATCACGACCTTACCAGCAGCGCTGACTTCAGCCATGTCAACTAATAAATCCTCAGTTATTTGCCTTTCCTTGATGCAAGGTCCGCAGACTAGTATCCTGCCTCCAAGTTCAATGAAGGTATCAACCTGTTCTTTCAGCGGCGGCAGTCCTCCGGCAAATACATGAACGTAACAGTTTTTCACGGCTAAAATAACTCCGGTTCCCTGCAAAACGACTGTTGCTTCTACATCCAATGCCAAAGCTGCATTACCCATTACAAAAGGTAATGTTGCTCTTTCAGGATCTTCAGGTCCGTGTGTTGCGAAGATGACGATCTTCTCGGTTTTTTCTTCTTCAGGCATAAAACTTTCCTTTGACTCTTTTGTATTTAATTAACTTTATTATGGTTTATGACACTTCACTATTTCTGTCAGGTTGGGACACCTGGCAGAACTTTGTGCTACTGATCACAGTATGCATCCACCAAATAATCAGAAATGTCTTTAACCGATAAGTTCTTAGTCTCGGCAGCAGCTCTGATATTGACAAAACAGATGGGACACATAGTTACAGATTTATCTCCTACTGAAGCAAGTTGTTCTACTCTGCTATCAGCAACGGTACGAGCCTTACTGGGGAATAGCGACTCAGCCGGGCCTCCACAGCAGTAGGTCATTTTCTTTGTATTAATCGGTTCTATGATCTGAGCGCCGGCATTTTCAAGTAATTGTCTGGGTTGATCAATTATCCCTTCGTAGCGAGCATAGACACAGGAATCATGAATAACTATATCCTGTTCAAGTTTTTTCAAAGGCTTTAAATTGCTTTCAGCGAGAACTTCAAGATAACTCTTTACTTCGAGTTGATAATCCTTGATAATCTTGGGATAAACGCTCTTTAGCATATCTGTAGTATGTGGATCAACCGTGATAACTCGTTCAACATTGTGCTTCTTTAGCCTCTCATATACCTTATGAGCATGAGCCTCGAAAACATCATTTATGCCCTCATCATGCACCAGCGCTCCCGCGTACATCTCTTCATCATAAAGATAACCAAAATCTACATTGGCAACCTGGAGTAACTTAGCAATATTATGTAAGATACTGTTAAACCGCTCTCTCTCGCTAGCATTAGTCCACGTCATAAATGGTGTAATGCTAATTACCTTATTTACCATCCGCCCCACGCCATAGAAATTGCTGATCCAGGAATCTGCAAACTTTGAAGTCATTTTTTCCATGGCAATGATAGATGGCATAAGTTGATACATTAGACCGGTATATATAACAGTTTTCCCTCCCCTAGGGATGTTAAGTCCTTTCGCCCAGTTGACGGAACTACTGCGAGATAATGGCATCACGCTTCCACGAATGCTCAAATTATCTACCAGAATACCCAGAACATGCTTTATTGGAACTGCCATTGCCTAACCCCTCCCGAGTTTGAATATATCTCGATTGATGTACCAGCGAATACTCTTGATATTCTCAACTATAGGTACTTCTTTAGGGCAGTTCTCCTCGCACATCTTGCAGAGCAAACATGAGAAAACTTCTTCGGTATTCTCAAGAACTTTATCCTCAAATCCTAACATAACATGACGGAACATCCGTCTGGGGAGCAGATCAATTCCCATCGGACATAAGGCAGTGCAGGAACCGCAATTTATGCAAGCATAGGCATTGAATTCCGTAAACCCACTTATCTTTTCAACAAAGTCTGGATTGACTTTTGACATAATTAATTCTCGATAATTCAGTTTTTGATGCAGTCCGGTTTCACCACAAACCGGACGCTTAAATAGCTTATGTAAAAATAAGCTATTTAAGCTTGTACTTGAAATAGCCGTCAGCATCAGGCTTAACTGTGGTTTCTTCAATCTTGCTATAGCGCCACATAGCCATGATCCAATACACAACTTCGTGGCTTGGATAGCCAAGTGTTTCAGCGATCTCAGGGATTGTCTTGGGTTCATCTTGCAGGACGGATATGATTTTGTCCTGCATTATCATTTCATCCCGCATGATTTCAGCAATACCGCGTACTATTACGTTTTGCATTATGCCACCTCCTTAGCTAAGGCGTCTATCATTGACCTAATTTGTTGATCTGTATATCCTTTAATTTCGATGGCATCCTCCGGACAATCAGGAATGCAAACGCCACCTCCCTTACACAAAGCGGGAATAATCGTAGCGACTTCTTTAGTATCACAGACTACTTTTTCGATTGCACCATAAGGACATGATTTTTCACACTCACCACACCAGACGCATTTATCCGTATCCACTTCAGCAATGAAAGGCTCCAGATCGACATAACCTTTCATCAACAACGCTGCGCTTTTTGAAACTGCGCTTAAAGATGAAGTAACGCTTTCTGCAAGAGTTTTGGGACCCTGTGAAGTTCCAGATATAAATACGCCGTCAACTACAGTTTCCACAGGTCGAAGTTTGGGATGAATCTCGTTGTAAAATCCATCAAGACCGATAGGTATTTTTAATACATTCGTCAAGCTCTCATTTTCTCTGGGAACCATTCCTGTTACTAATACGATCAGGTCAGCCCCGATTTCAATCTCTTCACCGCCATCGAGGGCATCGTTAACCTTGACGATCAGAGCGCCGTTTGATACTTCAACTTCAGGGGAAGATTCATCATCAAACCGAATAAAAAGCGATTTCTTTTTACCGGCATTTTCAAACATCACTTCGTATTTGCCATAAGTACGCATATCACGATAAAGGTGATACTGGTTGATATTTGGATCAATATCAGCTACACAAGAAGCTGTATGAACCGCAGCAGAACAACAATAGCGCGAGCAGTACAAATTTGGGTTCTCTATCTCACCGTCTTCAGGCTGCCTGCTGCCTACGCAGTATATATAAGCTATGTTCTTCACCTGATGGTCGTTGAAGTTCAGCGATCCATTAGATTTATCCACCATCTCTTTGAACTGAGGCAGAGTAACAACACCATTTAAACCATAACCGTATTCACCATCAAATGGTTCGTAAGAATCGAATCCTGTGGCAACAATTATAGCTCCAACATCGAGCGAAACCGTTTCACCTTCCTTCACCCGGATTTTTATCGAAAAATCACCGACATTGCCACCCTTTTCAATTAATTCAGCATCTGTGAACAAGGTAATATTCTCACGTTGCTTAACCTGCTCAAGCAGATATTCAATAGTATCATTGCCGAGTCTGTTGTTGGGAAACATCTTGCCCCATTTCTTCGTCCACCCACCAACTTCAGATTCTTTCTCAACTACAAAGACTGCTAATCCTAAGTCAGCAAGAGCTAAAGCAGCGCGCAAACCAGCTACTCCTGCTCCGATTACGAGAGTCCTTGGCTTGGTCTCAATGCGAATATTGGTCAACGGCTCTGTTAATCGCGTTCTGGCAATACCTGCCCTGACCAGTTTGATGCCTTTTTCGGTGGCGCTCTCCATATTATTGCGATGTGTCCAGGAACATTGCTCGCGTAAATTGACTTGCGTGTATTGATATGGATTTAAATTGGCGCGCTGAGCAACCGCTTTGAATGTCTGTAAATGCAGTGTTGGAGAACAGGAAGCGACAACCAAACCATCGAGCTTCTCCCTTTCAATATCCTCGATAATCTCCTGCTGTGTTGCATCAGAGCAGGCAAACATAACATTTTTGGAAATTATAACATCTTGATCATCCTTTACAGCATCCCTTACCTGCTCCACATCAACATAATCAGAGATGTTACCTCCGCAATGACAGACGTAAACACCTATTCTTCGTTTATCGCTCATCGGCTTGCCTTTAGTTGATGAATATATCCTGCTGCCTGTGCTGCTGCTGCGCCTGCATGAAGGATTGAATCAGGAATATCTCGTGCAGCAGAGGTTGTTCCAGCAACGAACACACCATCGATGCTGGTTCTAGTCGGTTCAATGTCTTCATTGATTTCCTTTACATAAGAATAAGCGTCCGCTTCCAAACGATCTCCGTTTTTGAACAGGTTAAGCGCATCCATATTCGGCAGAAGACCAATGGATAACACAACCAAATCATGTTCCATTTGCTGCTGACCTGAACCACCATCAATATCTTCGTAAAAAACGGATAAATTACCGTCTTCTACCGGTTCGATTTTGGCAACTCTACCTTTAACGAAATAGACGCCCATTTCTTTTGCCTGCTGGTAAAACTCCTCATAGCCTTTACCAAAAGCACGGATGTCAATGTAATAAATCGTTATGTCAGCAAGGGGAAGAGAGCCCATTAGCAACTGAGCCTGTTTGATTGAATACATACAGCAAACGCGCGAACATAATGGATTACCAATCGTACAATCGCGTGAACCGGTACACAGTACGAATGCGATGTTGTCGGGGGCTTTTCCGTCAGAAGGTCTCATAGTCCGGTTATATGGTTTAGTTGGTGATACCAATCTGTCCATCTGCATTGCCGTCACGACATTTGGGTATTTACCATAGCCGTAGTTAGTCTTTAAGTGAGCGTCGAATAATTTGAAACCTGTGGATACAATCACCGAATTTGCTTCAATTTTTATTTCTTCGGGCTGCATATCAAAATGAATAGCATCCGCTGGACATGCCTTAACGCACTCACCACATTCAGAGCAGTCAGCACAATCCAGACAACGATTGGCGCTGTAACGAGCTTCTTCTTCGGTGAAAACACGCTCGATTTCAGCATCCTGTTTGATGTCGGGAGCGGGTTCTTCAGCCCAGACCAAAGCACGGGTCGGGCAGACCTTCGCGCATGCCGGGTCACCGCCGCAGAAATCGCACTTCACGATCTCATCGTAAACTGGGTCAAAATGGATATTGCCGTAGGGGCAGGCGAGGGTGCAACTCTTACAAAGGATGCAAGAGTCGGTTCGTTCGATGGCACCGGTTGCCGGATTACGAACCAGCGCACCGGTCGGACAAACCTTCTGGCACGGGGCATCCTCGCATTGTTGACAGACACTTACGGCTTTGATATCTTCCTTAAAAGTGAATGCTTGGACACGCGGCATAGCAAGTTTTGTGAAGTCTCGCGTATGGACGAAGCTGCAAGCCATTTCACAGTTTTTGCAGTCAACACAGCGGTTCGGTGTAAAAATCAGTTGTTTAGCCATATATTGTCTCTATTTGCAACTTTTTAAAAATCATAATTTTACCCCAACAGACTCGGCAGCGTTTTCCTTTAGACGAGCATTGGCGCTCTTGAGGAAAGAATCTATCGGCAGATCGGATCGCTTGGCGATATGTTCGATTTGCTCAGGTGTGCCGATAGGCTCTCCTGTAACCTCGCAACGTATCAGATCGAATTCTTTTCCCCATATCCTGCGTTTATCTCCGACTTCCTCGAATGGGATGGCGTTAGTTGGGCAGCTCAGTGCGCAAGCAAGACAACCGATGCAAGCATTTTTATTCGGAACATCAACATATTTATCCAGTCCATGGGATAGAGTAACAAGAGCATTGGCTCCCATCGCATCGCAAACTCGCACGCAGATTCCACACATAATGCATTTGTCAGCATCTTCCCGTTCAACATAGCGGGACTCATGAACGCCGTATTCTGTGGCGAGTTGGCGAATCAAATCTGAGTCGGGCACCCGCGCAATCAGCAGTTTCAGCACTATCTTACGATGTTGATGAACTACATTGCTCTGTGTGTCAACAATCAAACCATTCTCCACAGGGAAAAGACAGCTTGTTACCAGATTTTTTCTACCGGGGCGACTCGATTTAGCAACTTCGACAAGACATAACCGACACGCACCGATTGACTCAAGACCCGGATGATAACAAAGAGTGGGAATTTCGATGTCGTTTTCTCGCGCTGCTTCGAGGACAGTCTTTCCCTTTTCGGTTTCGATCGAGTTGCCGTTAATAGTCATTTGAACCGTTTCCGGCTTGGTATCGCGTGCAGCGTTAACTTCAGTCATACTGACGTTTCCTTATCATTCTCAACCTCTAAAGCTTCATGATGATAGACAATCTCCCCTCCAGAGATGATATCTATGGAGTCCACAGGACAGACAGAGAAGCAGACACCGCAATTGGTACACTTATCTTGGTCAATAATGTGCAGTTTCTTGCTTTCGCCGCTGATGGCATTCTCAGGACACTGTTTCTTGCATAATAGACAGCCTATGCAGCTCTCATTGATCTCGTACTTGATCAATGCTCTGCACGAACCCGCAGGGCACTTTTTCTGCTCGATATGGGCAATATACTCATCGCGGAAGTACTTGAGTGTTGAGAGAACCGGATTTGGCGCACTCTTGCCGAGTCCGCACAAGGAAGCTTTCTGCATAGTTTCACTAATAATCTCGATCTCTTCCAAGTCCTCCACTGTGCCCTCGCCATTGATGATCTTCTTGAGGAAATAACGTAACTGTCGCAGTCCTTCTCGGCATGGAGTGCACTTCCCGCAACTTTCTCCGACAAGGAACTCTATAAAGTACAAAGCCATACTAACCATACAGTTAGACTCGTCCATTATAACCATACCCCCGGAGCCCATAATCGATCCTGCTGCGTCCAACTGCTCGAAGTCCACCTGTAAATCCAGTAACTCCTCCGGGATAAATCCACCGGATGGACCTCCGGTTTGCACCGCTTTAAATTTCCTTCCCTTGGGTATGCCACCTCCGACGTCGTAAACGAGCTTACGAAGGGTAATGCCCATGGGAACTTCCACCAAACCGGTGTTATTTATCTTGCCTGCAAGGGAGAACACCTTCGTACCCTTACTTCCGCCCCATGGATTCTCACTGACATCTCCTGTCCCGATTGAAGTAAACCACTCCGCACCTTGCAGGATGATTACAGGCACGTTTGCCCAGGTCTCAACGTTGTTAAGGCAGGTAGGACGATTCCACAATCCGTGTTCTACGGTATGAATATATTTTGCGCGGGGCTCTCCGATCCGACCTTCAACAGATGCCATAAGGGCAGTAGATTCACCACAGACAAAAGCACCGGCACCCCTTCTTATGTCCACATCGAAGTCAAATCCGGTGTCGAGGATGTTCTTCCCCAACAACCCATATTCCCTGGCTTGTTTAAGGGCGATCTTAAAACGCTCGATGGCAAGGGGGTATTCCATACGCACATAGATGTAACCCTGACTAACACCGATGGCATACGCGCCAATTGCCATTCCCTCAAGAACCGAATGAGGATCACCTTCGATGATACTCCTGTCCATAAAAGCGCCGGGGTCCCCTTCGTCAGCGTTGCATATAACATATTTGGGCTCCCCTTCTGCTCTCTTGCAGGTTTCCCACTTGATTCCTGCGGGAAATCCGCCTCCGCCACGTCCGCGCAACGCAGATGCCTTTATCTCCTCTATGACCTCGTCCGGAGTCTTCGTTGTCAACACCTTTACCAATGCGCTGTATCCATCCCTGGCGATGTAATCATCAATCTTTTCGGGATCAATCATACCACGGTTACGTAAAGCAACCAGCATTTGTCCACTGAAGAAATTGATGTCGTTCATTTTTGGTATCGGAACTTCTTCCTCCGGAGGAACGTACATCAGTTTCTTTACAGGTCTGCCTTTGAGAAGATGTTCTTCAACCAAATATGGGACATCTTTCGGTTTCAGAAATTGATAGAATATTCCATCCGGTTGTATCACAACGATTGGTCCGGCACCGCAAAACCCATTGCATCCCGTGGTTACAACCTGAACTTCATCTTCCAAGTCACGTTTCTTGATTTCTTCTTCAAACGCTTTTCTAACATCAAGAGAGTGGTTTGAAACACAAGCGGTTCCCGCACAGATCATCACGTTAGCCCGATAAGTCTTCAAATTATAATCTCCATTTCTTTGTCAGACTATTGAGTCCTTTCACTCCCCATAACTAATGCATATTCTTGAACGGAAGTGCCACCAAGAACATGCTCATTGAAAATTTTAATGATCTTCTCCTCAGTGAGATCAACATATTTCACAGGCGTTTCTCCAACCAATTCAACGGTTGCCATGGGTTCTCGACTACAGAGCCCTGCACACCCGGAAGTGGTCAGAATAACATCCTTTACGTCTT
>JAVCDD010000128.1 GCA_030765125.1 Candidatus Hatepunaea meridiana | reverse complement strand
TTATTCTTTAAATGAGGTTCATAATGAACGATAATTTTTATCTTGATAAAATTCTTGCTGAGATGGATTCTATTGGCGAGGATTGGAATGAGCTGTTCTCCGGACAGTTCCATTTGAAAGAGGTCTTTGATCTGGTAGCGTCGCTGGTACAGGCTGCAGAGTCGGTTATTACCGCACCAAAGATGAGCGAGGATAAGCATCGATTGGTGCGTGAAGCCTTCGAGCATTATGATCGGAAGTTCCACATTATTGATCGCATAGATGATCTGATTCCATTGCCATTTTTCCTTGAGCCGTTTGACGGTCCTTTTCTGCGTAAGCTGATCGATTTCCTGATCGGGCAGGCTGTTTCCGTATTCAATAGCACGATCTGGTCAGAGGATCCGACAGGCTGATCTGATATCAAGTAACGTTCTAATCCAGGCGGAGAGCTTCTTACGAAGTTCTCCGCCTTTTTATTATTGTTCTCAACCTTTCTCAGCAATGCCTTGATATAACACCCCAGAGATGTAAGTTGACACTGCATTAAGTAATGCAATGTCAACAACATAATTTCAGGAGAACGAAATGAGTAAAGTGAAAAAGCAGATTGGTGATCGCGTTATGATCACTGCCGGGCAGTACAAAGACCAGACAGGTAATCTGACTGCCAAGAATCGTAGTGGGTGGACAGTCGAACTAGAGGATGGACAGCAGGTCTCAGCATCCTTTCCTATGGTTGCTCTGCTTCCCTCTGCAGAAGAGCGGGAAGCAACAGAAACGCAGCAGATTGAGAACACCAGCGATGCTTCATCGAATGAGGATGAGTCTTCAGACGAATCGGATCCGAGTTCTCAGTCAGAGGAACAACCGAGTGAAGCACAAGGTGAAGGCGAATCGACCGACATCACCAAGATGACAGTTAAGCAATTGCAGGCGCTTGCAAAGCAGCGTAAGATCGGCATCGCACGAACCAAGTCCGATTTTCTCAGGATCATCAAAGAGAAAAATCCAGACGAGGATCTGGATCAGCTCACCGGAAAGACACTGTTCAACCGGGTCACTGAGCTTCACATCTCGAGGCTACGGACAAAAGCTGATCTGGTGCGGATGCTTAGTGCATAAGTAAACCTATTAAATTACGAAAAGGCAGTCTCAATTTGGCTGCCTTTTCTTGTTGTTGCATTCGGCAGGGCGTACTTACTAAAGCTGTAAGAAACCTGAAGTTAGTCTGTTTATTGATGCCAGGATGGGATTGGAAACGTTGATAGTCCAAACAGTACGTCCACAAGTCCGTGAGGATCGCGTCCGTTACTCCCAGAGCCTCTGCAACTACAGTTAAGCCTTGCAGGAGCCTTGTACTGCCAGAACTATTTGCTATACTCCTTTGATGGCTGCTTCGGTTATCTGCAATCTGGTGAAGCGATACGTGAACGGTGAAAGTGTTCCTGGTCAGATTATTTTTGACCTGACTACTTTCAGCTTAATAAAACTACATTAATCTTAAGGTAGTTTTAGCCTAAACAATGTCGATAATGGACAGGATGCTTGATTGATTGAAAGTATAGCATTATCTTATAGATGCTTACCTTGATCTGCACCTAAATGTTGACAATACCCTATTTTAATTTGGAATTGCTATGGATTCAACTTTCTGGGATGTTAGCCTTGCTGCGTTAATTCACGATATTGGCAAACTTGGTCAGAGAGCATTCCCGCCTAAAGGTGGACTTTCCGAACAAAGCCGCAGAATGACCGAAATATTATGTCCTAAATCCGGTGATCCACGTTTCCCTGAAAAACAGTTCCATTCTCACCTGCACGTCCTTTATACTAACGAATTCTTAAACTTGGTGGAGAATTCTCTGCCGGAATGTTTTGACTTTTCACAAATGATTAACCTGTCTGCAAGGCATCACCAACCTGAAACCGACCTTCAGAAACTTGTTACTGAGGCTGATCACCTTGCCTCAGCGATTGAGAGAGTTAATCCACCTGAATATATTACTCCCGAAGGTTATAGCGCCTATAGAAAAGCGCGGTTAATACCAATCTGCGGACAAATTCAACTTGAACATAAGAATGCAATTACAGGTAGTTCTTGTGGACATAATGTTCTCGAATGGGGATCGGATAGTTCGGTCTTGTTCCCTATAGAAAACACTCCGGTGCAGGAAGCTGAGTGGAAATCGCTTTGGGATAGTTTACTTGACAGGTGGAAGAATAACCGTCTGAATGACCCTTGGCAGTATCTTACCCGCGCGCTTTCCGACCTGGAAGCATTCACCTGGTGCGTTCCGGCGGCAACCAATGTCTTCCCTGATATTTCACTTTATGACCATTCGCGTGCTGTTTCAGCGATTGCTGGTTGTATCTATAAGAATGAGGATAAAGACAATCCATTCCTGCTTGTCACCGGTGACTTTGGCGGTATACAGAAATATATGTTTGATATAAAACACGGCGAAGAGGGATCTGCTAAAATTCTACGTGGACGTTCCTTTTCGGTGCGCTTGTTTGTTGAGAATGTCGTTTTTCATATTCTGCATAAAGTTCAGGTTCCCTTATCACACCGTATTATGTCAGCAGGCGGTCGAATGTACCTGCTTTTACCCAATAATGAAGACTGCCTGAACACCCTTGAAACAACCGCCAGAGAACTGGATGCGTGGAGTCTTGAAACTACAAATGGTCAGCTTCGTTTTAATCTTGGTTGGGTTTCAACGAATAGAGATGGAATAAAGGACTTTACCAATTTACTGATTAATGTTAATGAAGCTCTGGATCAGCAAGCTAAACGTCCATTATCACGAAGTCTGATTAAGCAAGCTTGGGTTGAAGATGAATTCCTGCGACCACAGGTGAAGCTGTCAGACCAAATTATAGAAGAAGAACGTGAAATGGGTCAACGACTACCTAAGACTGCGGGTGTGGCATTCAGTCATGATACCGGTGATGGTATAAACCGGTTTCCTTTTGGAAGATTTGACCTGATAGGGAAAAATGAGACCATTCCTGAAAACTCATTGGCTGTACTTAACTGGAGTGAACTGAAGACAGGTAACAACGATACTGTTGTTCGCAGCCGTTTCGCTCGACATGTCCCTGTTAAATCAGGCAGCGAACTGTTGACTTTCGAAGACATTGCCAATCAAGCCGCCGGTCGTTCTGCGTTGGGATTTGTCAAGGCTGACATTGATAACCTTGGATTCATTATCTCAAATGGATTAAAAGGCTCTGAGGGTGCGCCTGATAGAACGTCTATCTCCCATTTTGCGACTCTAAGCCGCGCTCTTGAAGGTTTCTTCAGCGGATATGTCGAAAACCTGATTGAGAAACGCTTCCCGCTCATGTATCTTGTTTATTCCGGTGGTGATGATCTGCTGGCAGTTGGTCCTTGGGACCAGGCGCTCGATTTTATTATAACCCTGCGTAAGGAATTTGGCAGATACGTTGAGAATAATCCCGACTGGGGATTGTCGGCAGGTGTACTTATTGGGCATTCCAAGACGCCGATCTTACAAGCCGTTGATCAGGCAGATGAGCTTTTGAACAAATCCAAAGCGCCACCCAAAGATAAAATAACTATCTTCAACCAGACTCTTAACTGGGCGGATGCCCGTAAAGCTCTGGATCGAGGGAAACGGCTCCTGGATTGGCTCAGCAACGGAACAGTCAACGTTTCCCAGATACGCCGGTTGATGACCTACAGCCGGATGTTCGATGAATATCATCGTACGGGAGACACATCTAATCTTAGATACGTGTACCTGCTAATCTACGACCTGAAACGGAACTGGAAAGATAAGACTTACGAAGAGAAAGAGGCTAAAACCTGGGCTCAAAGACTTGAAGACCCATCATTCAAAGACCTGCCGGCTCTGACGTTAAGCTGCCATTATGCGCTTTATGGTGTGTGAGAATAAAAAGTATGCAATCCAAGAAATAAAATGGAGTAATAATGCAAAGTAACAAGAAAAATAAATGCAAAGTCTGCGGCGAATGGAAAGCCAATCCACCGTACGACGTCTGCTATAATTGCAGTCAGCAAACAAGAGGGGCTTCCCGGGGTGGTCGTTCGCAGAGCTTTGGCGGTACAATTCCAGACAAGTGTACAATGGAAAACTTCTACCTTCCCGAGTCGGGATGTTTACGCCCGGAAATATTCCTTAAGGAAGCGGAAACGCTGGCGGATATATTTATGAATGCAAAACCGTCAATGTCACAGAGTTCAATCCGCTCTATGTTCGGTATGCTGAAATCCACTGAGCGTCGCATCAAGCACGAAAAGGAATTTCATATTGATTGTGTGCGCGAGGTCTACTATCGCTTTATCAGACACTGCGAATATCAGAACAAGCGTAATATCATTCCGGATATGTTCCTTGACTTCGCTAATAAACACAGGGAAATAGCGACCCGCGACAAAGACCAGTTCCGTGGGTTCGTGGAATACCTCACCAGTATAATGGCTCGAATGAAAACCAAACCTAAATAGAAAGGAGTTCATTATGAAACTCATTGAATACAAAGAAGTGCAGGGCACAATAAAGTGCCTGACCGGATTGAAGATCGGAGGCACGAAAGATTCACTCGGCATTGGTGAGACCGATAACCCAATTATCCGTCACCCGATTACACGCCTGCCATACATACCTGGTTCATCGATGAAAGGGAAAATTCGATCTTTGCTTGAATTAAGATACAGCGAGGTATCCCAACGTACTGGATTAGTATGCTTTTGTGGTAATTGTACAATATGCAGTATGTTTGGTCACGGTTTACCTAAAAAATCTGATGTTTCCAATTATGAAAGGAAATATGATGTAGGAATTAAACCCATCGATGAGCCTACACGCCTGATCTTTAGAGACGCCTTCTTAACAGAGGAATCGGAGAATGAACTCAAGGAAACCCTACCTGGATCCTTCGTCGAGGTTAAAACAGAGATTGCTATGGACAGGAAAACCGGAAATGCAGCAAGAGGAGCGCTCCGTGAGCAGGAACGGATTCCAGAGGGAATGGAATTCGGTTTTACTATGACGATTCGTCTGTTCGAGGAGGATGAACCGAGAAGCAAGGAATTCTTCGGGATGCTCGGTGAAGCATTCGAACTGTTGGAGGATGACTACCTCGGTGGCAACGGCACCCGCGGATACGGTCAGGTCGAAATAACCTACTTCGACCCGGAGGCTGAAGAAGGAGACGAAGCAGAGGTGATTTCCATGAGTAAGTATTTGAAAAGGTTGGCTGTGTAAGTGGATTTATACCGCATAAACTTATGCCTGACTTCCCCCACCGGCAGCCTCTGGCAGTCAGATACGCTCTTCGGGCAGCTCTGCTGGCAGCTCGTCTTTCGGGATGGTGAGGACGCTCTGAAAAACTTCCTGAAACCATTTCTTAACGGTGATCCACCCTATGTCCTGTCAGACGGTTTTCCTGCCGGAATGCTGCCGCGACCGTTGCTTTCGCGATTGGATGATGATATTGCATCAACCGTAGAGGAATATGGAGAGCTTAAGGAGCGTCGCAAGTCGAAATATCTGACAATAGCGCAGTTCCACGATGTTTGCTCAGGTCGGGATTACAAAGGTAAACCGCCTGGCTCCGGTTGGAAACATACCGAAACTCTGCACGCTTCACTCGATAGAAACACCAACCGCACGGGAGGCGAGGGATCGGCAGGTGAGCTTTTCCAGACCGATGCCTGGCTGCCTGATCTTGGTGAAGACGCTGCTTCAGCGAGGAATACCAGAAACTTGCAGGTATATGTGCGCGCTTCTGAAAACGGTCTCGCGATCCTTAAGGAATTGTTAGGCTTATTGTCGAAAGTCGGCTTCGGACGTGACAAGTCGGTTGGTCTGGGGCAGTTCATTTTACTTGACATAGAAAAGTTGGATGATTGGGATAACATTCCGGATGCCGACGGCTTTATATCGTTATCCAGTTATGTCCCCGCAACTAACGACCCCACCGATGGACGCTGGAAAATCCGCGTAAAGAAGGGAGCATTAGGCGAGCATCTTGCCTTAAGCGAACTTCCCTTCAAGCGACCATTGATACAGTTCGAACCCGGTGCCGTCTTCAGATCGGATGGTAATTTACGTCCCTGGTGTGGTAGAGTAGTCTGCGATGTCTCACCAGTTTATCCGGACATTGTTCAAGGCTGTCAGAGCATAGCGCTTCCCTTGCGGTATAGCGTCATCGCCGGGTAGGATAGACATTCCTGTCTGTCGGTAGGATAGACATTCTCGTCTGTCATTACACCGAAATTAAAAAGTTCAGAGTCCAGCCTTTAGGCTGTTTTCTTTAACGAACTAACGGAGTGAACTTTAAGCTCAAGACAGCCTGAAGGCTGGACTCTGAACTCGACACGCTGAAGCGTAAACTCTAAACCCTGAAAAATGGCGACTCTTTATCTAACAGAACAAGGATCCGAACTGCACAAACGCGGTGAATCCTTAATAGTGGAAAAGGATGACGTTGAGCTTCTGGAAGTAGAATTACATCGGATTGATTCAGTCCTGATCTTCGGTAACGTACAGTTTACTACACAAGCAGTTGTTGAGCTGTTGAAGAATAATATTGAAATGTCGTTCCTTTCTATGAGCGGTAATCTTCGTGGACAGTTAATTCCACCGTTTGCTAAAAACGTTATCCTGCGAAACCAGCAGCATAATCAAGCGTCGAATAATAAGTTTGTAATCAAACAGGCACGAGAAATTGTTCGTGTTAAAATTGCCAACAGCCTTGAAGTTCTAAAGCAAGCGGACTGGAGAAGGGATGATGATGCTTTTATCGAGGCTCGAAACAGGTTGAAAAAAGCTGTAAAAAATGTAAAAAATACGACAAGCATCGATGAATTAAACGGTATAGAAGGATCTGCAGCGAGAGCTTATTTCGATGCGTTTGCTTTATTGTTAAAAAAGGGCTCAAACTTGTTCAAAGGTCGCAGCCGCAGACCGCCGGGGGATCCGGTAAATGCTTTGCTCTCATTTGGATATACACTGCTTGGTTCGAGGCTGCAATCGATCTTGAATGCACACGGATTCGATCCGTTTGTAGGATGGATGCACCAACTGGATTATGGTCGTCCCAGTCTTGCACTTGATCTATTGGAGCCTTACCGCGCCCCTTACATTGATCGCTGGGTTGTGAAAATGTTTAACCTCAGTGTTTTCAAAATAGATGATTTCATACCACAGAACGACGGAGGGCAAAGGTTGACGCAAAAGGCGCTAAAGAGATTCTTCAAGGAGTGGGAGAAGCATCTGGCTAATGAAGAGGTGTTTAAAATAATGCGGTGCCAGGTCGAAAGCGCTGCACGAGTAATAATGGGAAAACAAGATTTCCCCGACCATCCTAAATTCAAGGCGCACTAATGAATTATCTGATTTGCTACGACATCTCTAACGATAAGAAGCGGACAAAATTAGCTAAGATGCTCGATAATTACGGCGATCGCGTCCAGGAATCGGTATTTGAACTGCCAAGACTCGATAGGGAAATATTTGACCGCTGTCTGAGCAAGTTAAAAAAGTTCAAAATCGACGAAGAGGACTCGATCCGTATATATCCACTATGTGAATCCTGCAAGAAAGGCATTATATTATTCGGTGTCGGAACGGCTATGGAAGTTCCTGATGTGTATATAGTATAGCATTTCACCAAACCTCTAAACCGGTGAAAACAAGGGTAGGTTTGGGGAAATACATGCCGTTGTTTTTTAAGTAGATATAAAATTGGATTAATGAAACACACAAAACTGAAAGACATTCAAAATAGGTTTGGGGAAACGAGCTTGTAAATCAGCTTCCTGCTTGGAGATTAGCTATTAAGGTCGGAAGACATTCCTTGATTAAGAAAGGATTGAGACTTATTTGGATAAACAAGCGGATCACCTGATAAAGATTCAGTCGGAAGACATTCCTTGATTAAGAAAGGATTGAGACAAAAACTGGTATGTAGGAATACTTGAACCTTGTATGGGTCGGAAGACATTCCTTGATTAAGAAAGGATTGAGACTCAGTACCCACATAAAGACTGCCGTTGTTATTGTTTAGTCGGAAGACATTCCTTGATTAAGAAAGGATTGAGACTGAACAGCTGAGAACCCCGAACTCTCTGAGAAGACTATAGGTCGGAAGACATTCCTTGATTAAGAAAGGATTGAGACCCTTCCATTGTATGCAATCCACCAGTAGCCTTATCTAAGTCGGAAGACATTCCTTGATTAAGAAAGGATTGATAAAATTTAGGAGATGAAACATTGATAGGAGCAATGATTATTTCGGTCGGTGGGTCCGCTGAACCTGTTGCTAAATCAATATCAGCCAAAGACCGTAATCCAAAACTTGTCTGCTTTCTGACTTCACATGACAGCGTCGTCAAGCTGGGTGAAATTAAAGAACTGACAGCAAAGGCTGGTATTCTGTATGAACATAAAGTTGTGATTGTTGACGATCCTGCAAATCTGGTTGATTGTTACCGGAAGGCGCTTGAATGTGTTGACGAAGTAATGAAAGAAGGTTTCGAACCCGGACAATTACTGGTTGATTACACCGGAGGAACGAAAACAATGACAGCCGGTCTCACTCTCGCAACTCTTGGCAAAGGGTGTATGTTCAGCTATGTAAGCGGTACTGAAAGGACAAAGGATGGGTTGGGTGTTGTGATTAGTGGAACTGAAAAGATAGTCGAGGGAATTGGTCCGTGGCAATTATTTGCTGTAGAAGAAAAACGCGCTATAGAACTGCACGTTAACAGCTATAGATTTGGATCAGCTTTGGAAATAATAGACAACCTGCGGCGACGCGGTGAGAATATTGCCGGGTATCCATATCTGTCTCCACTTCGAGATATAATAGTGGGTTTTCAGGAGTGGGAAGCATTCCGACATACAAATGCCTTGAAAAACATAGAGAGCGGTACAAAGCGTCTTCGTGAGCGCCTCGAAACAGTAAAATGTCTTTCTCTGAAACGGTATTTGAATGATGTGATGGATAATTTCAAATTTCTGAAAACAATGAGCTATAAGACCTCGGATTTTAATGAACTCTCCGAAGAGGTTGTTATAGACCTGTTATCAAATGCAAAGCGTAGAGCAGAAAATGGCAGGTTTGATGATGCTGTCGCTCGTGTTTACCGTTCGCTTGAGATGATAGGACAGATTGAATTTAAGAATAAGTTTGGATGTGAAACGGATAATGTTCCGTTGGAATTATTACCTCATCAATTTCAAAAACATTATAAAATTAAATACAGTTCAGGTAAGGATGGTAATTTGAAACTCCCGTTAAATGCCACCTTTGAAGTTCTGAATAAAGTGAATAATCCTGTTGGAATGTGCTATTGTGCAATGAAAAAAGACATTCAGAAAGTTCAGTTATCAAGGAACTATTCCATCCTGGCACATGGTATCAAAGCCGTAAGCAGGAAGGCTTTCGAGTCAACGCTAAAGATTGTGGGTGTCTTATTCGATAATCAAGAAACTGTCCAATTCCCAAAATTAGAGGGAGATTGGTAATGCTACTCTTATCATTAAACAATTGAGAAAATGGATCACCCATTTAACGATTCCAATCTAATCCTTTCACACCTAACTCTTACAGGTCTTGTCAGGAGACCCTTAATCTGGAATTCATACCCGGGTTCCGTACTGCACGGAGCGCTTGGTTTCACCTTAAAGGACATGTCCTGCGCAGTAGAAGGTGGTGAATGTGACGATTGTTACCTTGCCGTGCAATGTCCCTACAGTCTATTCCTCGAAACTCAACGCCCGGAAGGGGCTGAGCGTATGCGAAAATACAACCGTGTTCCTTCACCATTGCGGTTATTAGTCAAACCTTGGGATCATCCTGTTCTGGAAGCCGGTGAAGACGTTAGAATTGAATTGGTCATAGTCGGGAAGGCATCGCAATATGCAATACCGGTATTAATGGCTTTAGATAAGGTGTTATCGGATGGTATCGGAAAGAAAGATCGAAATGATGAACGCGGGAGTGTTCAATTAAAAACTATCTGTGATGCTATTCGTGGTGAAGAAATTATTTGGGATCAGTTCAGATTTGATAAGGGATTGCCATTCCAGCCGGTATCCTGGAGCGAACTAATTTCTCAACATCCGCTGATTAACAGAATTGAATTCACATCCCCAACCAGGATCGTTACTGGCGGACGCATCAGTTCACACCCAACCATCCGCGACATACTTTCAACCTTATTTCGCCGGGTTAGCAACCTTGCATATTTTCATTGTGGAGTTGAATTAGAAGCCAAGTTTAAAGACCTTTTAGACGAAGCGGGAGCATTAACTTTGCAGAGTGAATTTGAACGGATAAAAGCCAGTCGCTATTCCGGACGACAGAAGTCACGCTTCCGTATCGATGGAATAACAGGAATTATGGACGTCACCAACCTTCCTGATCATTTCTATCCCTGGCTTGCATTAGGAAGTTATCTCGGCGTTGGCAAGGGCACAACAATGGGTATGGGGCAGTATGAGTGTTATTAATCAATATCAGCTTCACAGCCTTGGACTGTACACAACAAATTCCTCCGGCTGGAAGACCATGATATTTGTTGAAACCATCCTCCCCTGGGGTAAACCGATGTACACCATCGAATGAGCCTTTGTTGAGAATGGGGTTGAAACCGTTAGAATTAGATACCGTGAGCAAAATGTAAATTGCTTTAGAACTGTCAGGTTTATGAACAGTGTCGAGTCTATAAGTAATAAGAGAAATACCAATATTGAAACCACCGAAACCGTCCTCCAGTAAAGCTGAAGTAATAGCTGCTGATTGGGCAATCAAATAAAATGGAGATTGTAAGCTATGAACGACTTGGATAAAACAGAAAATGATATGCGTTTTTGCCTGATAGAAGTTTCTGAACGGGCAAAGGACGCTAGACGGTCAGGAAAACATTGGCATGACGGTAAGTGGACTAGGGAAATAAAGAACAGCTTCGTCAAATTAGGTAACAAACTTGGATATGAAGTAAGTGCTAATAAGTGTAATGGCGCAGACTATCACGAATGGCTATATGATTTAGCATGGTATAAGTACGATGATCCAGATAAAAATAATCCAAACAGACAAATGGAAAATCTATTCCTAGCGATAGAAAGTGAATGGGGAGGAAAGACCGATATTCGCGTTGATTTTGAAAAACTCCTTGTTGCTCGTGCTGTGCATCGGTTAATGGTCTTTAAGGGCAGAAATATTGAAAGTCGTATTGATGGACTTATTGAACGTATTGTTTTTTTTCAAGGTAGTCAGAAGGGTGATAGGTATCTTTTCGCTGGTTGGGATTGGGATGAACAGAAGTTCATTTTCAGAAACTATGTCGTGTGAAATTATAAATCTGTCCACAAGGTTCTGAAGATGTACACACTCCCCCACCAAGCGGAAGTAATAGCTGCTGATTGGGCAGTATAATTAACCATGAACTTCAAATATAGGTATATCCTGATTGACGACAATTAGAATTGAACTAAACCGCTACAGCGGTATTCAACCTGACCCTGTGATTAAATTAATCCAGCCATTTTTGCGTTAGCAAACCCTCCACTTCTAAACTACATTCCCTTTTCACATTAATCTGATTTTACCTTTTGCTTATCTGACTCTTCTGGATGATATTATAGCTATAGTACTGGTTTGTTAATTAAAATGAGGTGAGTCATGACTGAATTACGTATGCGAATGCTGCAGGAGATGCAGCTTCGTAACCTGTCACAAAATACTCAAAAGCGATACATTGACCGTGTTTCAGATTTTGCCGGACATTTTGGAAAATCGCCGGAACAACTTGGACCGGAAGATGTTCGCTCTTACCAACTTTACCTTATTCAGGAAAGAAAACTCTCATCGAGTACCCTGAATGTTGCTGTGTGCGCCCTACGCTTTTTTTACGGCGTTTGCCTGAAGCAGGATTGGAATGTGGAACGTATAATCTATGCCAGAAGAGAGAAAAAACTCCCTATAGTCTTAAGTCCCGATGAAGTAGTCCGGTTTTTTCAAGCTGTCAGAAGCACAAAATACCGGGTTCTTCTCATGACTATTTATAACACCGGATTAAGGGTTTCAGAAGCGACACAGCTCAAGATTTCAGATGTCGATAGTAAACGGATGACTATCCGGGTGGAACAAGGAAAAGGAAAGAAAGATCGATATGTTATGCTCTCGTCTAAACTGCTGGGTATATTGCGAGATTATTGGAAAATGTATCGTCCTAATAAGTGGCTCTTTCCTGGAAAGTCAGCAAACAGGCACATGTCACCTGCATCTGTACGTCATGTTTGCCGGATAGCAAGTTTGGAATCAGGCCTAATCAAAAGAGTAACTCCGCATACATTACGACATTGTTTTGCAACACATTTGCTGGAAGCGGGAAGCTTCATGTTCCTGATTGCAAACCATGTGCGCTAACAGGTTAACAGATAATAAGTTAGCCTCATGATCGGGAAAGGTCTTAAAGGCATGTTGAGCGTTGAACCGTCCGGATTGATCTCAGCGAGATCCAGCTGCTCGATTTGACCTTTCACACGCCACACTTTTCGACCTCAGTTTACTAATGTCGCTTCATGCCAAAATTTAACTTGGCTCTATAATTAGAGTTAATCCCATACCCGCTTCCAACCCACGACTTTGCGCAATATTTGCACGGTATTTTGGTAAAAATTAGAAGACCATCTCTTTTTACAGAAACGGTCTTCTTTATCACCTGTAGCGGGGGCAGGATTAGGGGAGGTAAAGAAGACGCTGTAGGGTTGAGGATGTGCTTTTTAACCTGATAATAGGGACTCCAGCAAAATGATAAATGAATAGAATAACGTGGAAAATCTGAGAAGTCGTAGGTTCATTGTGGGTTATTTGCAATACATTGATATAGCGATGTTTATAGATTGTCAACAAAGTCGTGGGTTTGAAGCGGGTATAGTGTGATCTACTATATTGTCAAATAAATGCCACAAAAATTGTTGGTAAGATGGAAGCTCTTCACCTAAGGATGAGTCAGCATGGCTTTTAATAGGCTCTTTTCCACTTTTGCAGAGAAACTTTCTCAGCTCTATTGCATAACAAGCGGCTTAACCATAATCTTATGAATAAGATAAAACCATTCAACAACGAGAGGATGTTTAGCCACATATATGAATTGGGTATGCAAGCTGTTACTGTTCCCAAAGTACAGGTTGAATCATATTACAACTGGGCGATTGAAAAAATACCAACAACACCGTCAATAATATCATCTACTGCGCGTGTGAGGTGAGAATCATGAACATTACTTTACTTGAACTTTGCAAGGATTATTAGATTTCTACCTGCAAAAGTGAAAAAGAGCCAAATGTTTTCCAATTTCACAGCATGATACCAATAATCCCCAAAATCATAAATACAGGCTGCCGACCTATTCTCCAGTGTAAACCATTCAGCAATCTTTTCTCTCCAGCTTGGAAGGATCACTATATCCGACGGGAAATCTTCATCGGGAATTCCTATCCCCACTTTTATTCCGGTGGAAGGATTGATCAATTCAAATTGATGAAGATGATAATCAAGCCAACCAACCGCATCTTGAATGGCAACGTGCAAATCCCAGAATGTGTAGGTTTCCGGAACCTGTATGCATCGCCAAATCGGGCTTAGTGTTCCTTAGTATGATCTTAAACTGGTAGACTTTAGCGAATTTCTTTTCATTATTGTTTCTCCTCGTTCAAAATTCAAGTCATAAATCACGCCAACCAGGAACCACCCTTGCGAATTCCTCTTGGAAAGCCGGACGCTTCCGGTTAGCCGTCTTGATCTGACGGGCAAATGCCTCCCACTTGGCAGGTTCCTTGAAGACATCGAGCCATATATGCCGGACATTCAGGGCAGCATGTGCCTTTTGGGCATAGATTTTTCGTTGAAATGACCGGTTGAGGTTTCCAAGTCCGGACTTGTAAAATTTTAGAATCCGCTCCGGATATTTCTTCTCCAATTCTTCGGCAACATTTAGGATTTCCGGTTCTCCAAAGCGGCAGTTGGGATACGCCATGTCAGACAGGATGTCAACGGCTTTGTCGAATTCCTTACGGTACATGTGGATTTTAAGTTGCTGATCTTTCCATGCGCCTTCCAATGCAGTGACCATCCGAGGTTCGTATTCTGTCCATTCCTCCGTCTGGCAAAGCTTCTCGAAAGCATTATAGCTCGCCAGGGTCATAGAAGAAGTCGCTTGGGCAAACTGGAGTTCGAGATAGCCTCGCCGGTCGCCGGTCTCTTTGGCACGGTCCGACATGAAAGTACGCAGTTCATCCATCCGTCCCTTGGCTTTTTCCAAACCTTCACGGGCAACCGCCAATGCCCGTTCCTGTTCACCCTCTTCCCAATAAAAGGTCGCCAGATCGTGATAATCGGCACCGTATTCCATTCTGGTCGCCCGCAAGGAAAGAAACTTTTCCCGGTCGCCGATACGGCGATAGATGCGTCGCGCATGATCCCGAGGCCATTCTCCACCCAGCGCTTCCAGACGTTCCGCCAAGTTGCGCCAATCCTCGTCATCCTTGCATACGGCATACACCACATCATAAAGGTTGTCATCCATCCCGGCATTTCCACTGCGAATGTAATGTATCACATCATCGAGCAACGCCCGGCGGTCGTCCTTGGGAATATTAGATTGCTCAAGTTTCTCTATGAGATCATAGAGAAGGTTGGCAACATAATCCTCGGTCTCGTGGTCGCCACCACCGTATTCATCCAGCTCGGAAAGGTCTGGTTCCAACTCATCCCACAGGGCGAAAACCACTCCCGCCTCGGCATCCGCTTGAGTTTCGGGAGTTAAAATCACTTGTTTCTTGAGGAACTCAAAGCATGCCCGACGAACATCGGGCCTGCTTGCAGCCAAACGCTGAATCAACTTCTGAAGAACAGTTGTATCAGCTGCCTGGACAAGCGCATCCAGTGGATTCTTATCTTTCGAATTTTTCTTTCCATTCATGGTTATTTGTTGTTGCATCAGGAGTGTCTTGCTTAAGATAATATCGAAATTTCGACTTATCTTTCATTGTTTGTCGTTTGCACCCGATAGTGAAATATATTAGGATTAGCGCAGGGATGCAATAGATAGCGATGATTGGGATGATATCGTGATCAGATAACGGCGAGGAAAGTAAATATAGTGTTGGTTCCGGTGGTTTTAAACTTCGGGAATGGATCGTCACGCCAAAGCTGGTGTGGATGCGGTGATTAAACGGCAAAATTTGAACAGGAAAATTGCTTGATCATTCAAGACTGAGGATGATAAATAGTCAAGTCGAAAACCATATTTTACTTGATTTTCTGTTTTTTATTTCCTATAATGTAACACGAATATTAAAAATGGTAACACTATGAAACATCAACCGTCCAAAACTCTCGTCCGATTCGGCGTTACGATGGAATCCGGGTTGCTTGAAAGGTTTGACCGTTGGGTAGCAAGCCAGGGGCTGTCATCCCGCTCACGGGCACTTAGGGATATTGTTCGCGATAAGTTAGTGTCAGACGAGTGGGAATTCGGCGAAGCGGTCACGATCGCAACCATCAATCTGGTCTATGACCACCACAAACCCAATCTCCAGGCGCTGCTTACATCCATTCAACATGATCACATTGATCAAATTGTCTCGACCTTGCACGTCCATCTCGATCACGACAACTGCCTGGAGGTCTTGGTTGTGCGAGGAGAGGCGAAAGAGATAAAAGCCATAGCGGACAAACTCATCACATGCAAGGGTGTCAGACATGGCAAGTTGAATGTCACAACCACAGGAGAGAACCTAAAATAATAAGACAGCCGTTTCTTCCGGCGGAGCATTATCTGTTTTGCAGATTCTCATTAAACCGAACGGCATCGCAGCCATGCCGTCAATCGCATACTCAATAGTAGCAAAACTACAAGCGATACTTCTGTATCTCTGGCTATAATCCCACGCTTTCCCTCAACGGAGCGAAAGTTTGTTATTAACACATTGCTGGTTGGGGCAGCAATTGTTTTGTTGATTCAACGATCCGTGCTTGTTCTACTGTTATCCGATAGCACTATAACCATTGGAGATGAAAACATGAAGTTGCTGATCACCGGAGGAGCAGGCTTTTTAGGGTTTAACGTTGCCAATATCATACACAGGAAGGGCCACCAAGTTGAACTTCTCGATATAGCGGACTACCCGGAAGCCGACTATCCTCCGGGAGTCGTGAAACACCATTGCGACATTCGAAACAGAGGCGCTCTAGAAGAGCTCATCAGGAAAAACAACTACAATGCAGTGGTGCACTGTGCAGCCGCACTCCCTTTATGGAGGAAGAAGGATATTATTGAAACTAACGTAGACGGCACACGCAATGTCATCGAATTCTCGCGTGAATACGGGGTCGAACGAGTGGTTTACATTTCCAGCACGGCTGTCTATGGCGTGCCGACAAAGCACCCAATTTATGAACACGACCCCATGATAGGCGTCGGGACATACGGTGAAAGCAAGATCAAAGCAGAAGAAGTCTGTAGCGAGTTCCGAGAAAAAGGGTACTTCGTCCCTGTAGTCCGTCCGAAGACGTTCATCGGAACAGGGAGGCTCGGCGTGTTTCAGATTCTCTATGACTGGGTCGAGAGTGGGAAACGCATCCCTATTATCGGCAACGGCGAGAACCGCTACCAACTCCTCGAAGTGGATGATCTCGCCCGTGCCATATACCTCTGTCTGACTATACCGCGTGAAAATGCCAATGATACTTTCAATGTCGGGGCAACGGATTTCAATAGCGTGGAAGAGGATGTCGGCTCGCTGTGCGAGCACGCAGGCACCGGTGCACGGGTTGTGCGGATACCCGCAGCCCCCATCAAGGTCGCTCTTGCCTTCTTCGAGTTACTCGGACTGTCCCCACTCTACAAGTGGATATACGGCACCGCTGACAAGGATTCTTACGTATCAGTCGAAAAAATAGAGAAAAAGCTCGGATGGAAGCCGGAGTTATCCAACGCGCAGGCACTCATCAAGAGTTACGACTGGTATATCGAGAACAAGGATCAAGCGGACAGCGCGGGAACAGGTGTAACCCACCGTGTGGCGTGGAAACAGGGGATTCTTTCACTGTTCAAGAAAATAATGTAGGAAGCCAAGCAATGATCATCGTAACTGGAGGAGCAGGATTCATTGGAAGCGCTATCGTGTGGGCGCTTAACGTGAGGGGCATGACCGATATTCTCGTTGTGGATGAACTCGAAAGTCCTGAGAAGTGGAAGAATCTGACGGGATTATCCTTCACCGACTACTTTGAAAAGGGCGATTTTCTGGACGCGGTGCTTGCCGGAAAGTTCAGAAAAGGAACAGAGGCAATTTTCCACATGGGTGCCTGCTCAAGCACAACTGAAACTGACGCTGTGTTTCTTGTTAAGAATAACTTTGAATACACAAAACATCTCGCAGAATTCGCAGTCAGGGAAGCCATCCGTTTTATTTACGCCTCCAGTGCAGCTACCTACGGTGACGGCTCAAAAGGATACAGCGACCAAGTGGAAGACCCGTCAGTATTCATGCCGCTCAACATGTATGCCACGAGCAAGCAGATGTTCGACGTATGGGCGCATAGGAACGAATTGCTCGACAAGATCGCAGGACTCAAATATTTCAATGTCTTTGGTCCGAATGAGTACCACAAAGGAGATATGCGCAGTCTTGTCTGCAAGGGATATGAGGAGATAAAAGAAACCGGCAGACTGCGCCTTTTCAAATCATATCGCAGTAAATACGCCGATGGTGAGCAGGTCCGCGACTTCATCTACGTCAAGGATGCAGTTGAAATGACTCTTTTTTTCTTGGATAACCCGGCGCTATGCGGCATTTTCAACGTAGGATCTGGAACGGTAAGTTCGTGGAATGCGCTCGGGACTGCCATCTTTGACGCCATGGGCTTGAAGAAAAACATAGAGTACGTTGAAATGCCGAATGCGCTTCGTGAGAAATACCAGTATCACACCATGGCGGAAACACGTAAAATCCGACAAGCGGGTTATGAAAAGCCGGTTGCTCCCCTTGCAGATGCTGTACGCGAATACGTGCAGAACTACCTCCAGCATGGACTGTATCTGCGGACATAGAAATTAAGAGGTGGGCAGCAGCCAGCGTTTGCTATGGGTGCTGTGGTGGCAATATGCAAGCTTTCAATACCCGAGATAGCATACTGCACCACATACAACACTGAGATTTATACAAACTTGACGTATATCGGAAAACGGGACAATTCTGGTTTGTGTCTTTTCTTTTCCAGACAGACCTATCGCACCACAATACAACAACATAGGAACACCTATGTTTTCAACTTCAAGAACCTCATCAAGAGCCGTCGTTTCTATTCAAGCTACTTCACAGGCATAACCGGAAATCATTATACAAATTATCTTCAGACAGAGAAATCCAATACACATTTGAAGGATTTCCGGTCATACCTTGAATATGAATCCTAACAATTGAATTAGTGAATCTAAATAGATCTGGTTATTTCTCAATAGTTAATGTAAGCGAAACATTCCTCCCTGGCTCGGAATACCAGCCTTTAGTGCGCGAGAGATGATTATAATACTCCGTATCAAGAATGTTGATCACAGTTAGATTCAACTTGGATGGTATCTTCAGCCACTTGGCCAGATTCACTCCCAACGATCCGTTATACACAATGTAGGCTGCAGTCTCGGTCTCGTTTGATGCTAAGCGATCCTGTTTGGCAGCGAAGTTAGCGCCAAGTTCACCAGAGATTATCGAGGCGCTGTACCGAACACTTAAGCTGCCATTAAGCGGCGGAATGTAAGGAATGGGATTATTAGTGTCCAGATCAGTAGCTTCTACATAGGAAATACAGCCGAATATACCTGTCGTTTTGGAGAGATACACTACCCCCTGAATCTCACCGCCAACAAATCGGACATCACCAAGGTTCTCCCAGTTATCTATAAGCAGTCCCGATGCCGGATCGATAACTCCTGTCTGTAGTTTATTGATATAATCGTAAACAGTGTTATGAAAGCCGTTTACACTCCACTCATACCCTTTCTGCCGCTGGTTTAATCCCAAATCCAAGTTCATGCTTGTTTCCGGCTTAAGATCAGGATTGCCTCGATCCACTGTTGTCTGATGTGGACCCCAGAAATAGAGTTCGAGCAATGTAGGTGATCGGAACGCTCGAGCTGCCTGACTGGTCAGATTCACCCCATTTTTCAGATGCCATACAAGACCCAAATTCCCACTGAAAGCCTGTTCATCCATCTTAGAAGGAGGAATAGGAGATCGATCCGTCGCATCGGATTCTGCTTGAACCAAGTCATAGCGAACTCCACTGTAAAAAGAGAAATCCCGATAGTTGGTTTCGTTTTGCAAAAAGAATGCAAGATCAGAGCGTCGCGAATCTGGTATTACCCTTGGCGGAACTAAAGTGTTCTGTTGATCATTGAAGAGTTGGGTAGTAAATGACTTACGGTCTGAGTAGGCTGTCTGATATAGCATATCTAATCCGTATTTCAGAATACTTTGTTTCGATAAAACAGTCGTCGGTATCACTTGGAAGTTATAGGCGTCCGTGGTTACGAAGATCTGCATATCCTGTTCTAATGTATCCGGGTTAGGAGCGAATGGTTTTATCATGTGGAAATGACGGTTGTGCCTCTGATAGGACAGGTTAGTTTCCACGGCCGGAAGGTAATTCAATGCCGGTTTCCATATTCCTGACAGCTTTAGGAATTGTTGTTTTTCATCCTCGAAAACCGAATGCCGAATTGCTGGATTGATCGGTACTCCGACGTCCGCTATCAGATAGTGATACACGAGATCAATATCTATCGGATCGCTACGCCAACCACCCATCAGGTCAATATGGTCGCCTTCATAGCTGGAGTTGGGGATTTCACGGTTCGGGTCATTGATATTCTCTGACGTTTTGTGTCCATAACGCCCCTTTACAAATCTTTCATCCGAGCCCATTCCTAATTCACCCACAGCCTTGTATAGAGCACCGTTGGAATTGTAGCCCGATTGAAACTTCCATATGTAGTCGAGCATTTCACCCGCAAATGGTTTTTTTGGCATAGTAATAAAATTGACCAATCCACCGACCGCATCAGAACCATAAAGTACTGAACCAGGTCCCCGAACTACTTCCATCCGTTCAATCTGTTCCGGTTCAATGAGCATAACGTGATTGCCTCCAGAGCGAAGATCATTCATTGGGATACCATTAAGCAGGGTAAGAACATGGCTGTCATACAAGCCGCGAATTACTGGACGGATGCTGCCCTTGCCTGTGGTGGAAAGCGTTATACCCGGAAGCTGATCAAACGCTTCAGCCATAGACACCGTATTTCGATGTTCCAGTGTGCTCCGATTTACAACCTCTGAGGCGACTGGACATTCAAAGCGGTCTTTCAGTCCCCGGGTTGTAGTAACGACAGCAGTCCCCATGTGTAATATCGTGGGAGCAAGCTGAATGTTGAGGAATATCTGTTCATCGTTTTCTATCGTAACAATCTGCTTCTGTTCATTAAACCCAATGTATGAGAAAAGGACAATGTATTGTCCATTACTTAAATTGCTCAATGCAAATTTTCCAGAGGAATCGGTAGCTGCTCCGAAATAGGTGTCAAGGACAGACACATTGGCGCTGGGAATTGGCTGTCCCGTCTGTTGGTTAAAAACACACCCTTCAATCGCTCCGCTAATGGCTTCACCGATGAGCAGGAAGAGTGCGATAACTGAAATAGTTATTAATGTAACTGTATATCTGGATTTCATATTTGTATCCTCTTGATAGAGATCTCTTTTGGATTTGGGAAACCGGGCATACTCCACCGTAGAAACAGGTGGAGTTCACCCACTTCCCAAAAATAGTAAATGAGTATAGAAGTATTTCTAAATAAAAACAGTACTTCTATACTTTCGATTCAAAATTTATTTAGGCGGTAGTTAAAGGAGGAGCGCGAGGATTCGCAGGAGTGATGATTAATGATACCTGAAATGATGTATATCCGGGAAGTGTTTCCGAATAATGAACTTGCAGGGGGGGTGCGAATGTAATGAAGGAAACAACAGCATTCGTGTGAGCTACAGCCAGACAGATAGGGCAGTCTTCGTGGACTTCTCCGTCATGGTGATGGTGAAAGGCAATAATCCCTATGCCAAGAATGAATAACGGCAGTATAATCCAGGATGCCTGTATGTGTCGTTTGTAGTTCATCTTGCTCATAATATAGCATTTGACCGAAAACCCCCATCTTTGTAAATTTTACCGTATCTTTGTTATTCCAGCGAAAGCTGGAATCCAGTTTTTACAACGGTTTATCAAACTAAATTCTGGATTCCAGCTTTCGCTGGAATGACAAAGAGGGGATTTCAATCAAGTACTAATATAGTTTGTAATTCGTCTATTGTCAAGACCTGATTACGTTATACTGTGTAATGTCGCATAACCGAATCGATGACTGTATTCCTTGGAAATTTGAAAAAACTTGAGAAACGCTTGATACGGACTTCCTTATACTTGACATACATATCTAATATTAGTATATTATTCTATCAAATTTAAGAATGTCTAACTGGAGGATAATACTTGAAAACAGGTTTGCTGTTAACGGCTCTGCTGATGCTGAGCCTATCAATCACCGCTATAGCAGATGATAAATCTGCGCTGATGATCGTCGCACACGGTGCGCCAGGTGAAAACTGGAATAAATTGTCGCGCGATGTGTGTGACGAAGTACGACAATTAGCAGATCAAAGGGATTTAGATGCCTTCGATGAAATCAAATTGGCGTTCCTCGAGTTCGCCAAACCGTCGATCTTCTCGGTCGTGGAGGAGTTCGAGGGTGCCAACATAACTAAAGCGTTTGTAGTGCCGCTGTTCATCGCCCCATCAGGTCATTCAGGGAGAGATTTGCCAGCGGCACTCGGCATCTATAGTGACCCAGATATAATGGAAACGTTGAAAGTAGAGAGTGTAAAAATTCCAGATACCAGAATCAAATTCGTCGTCGGACAGCCGCTGTTTCCCGGAGATATAATCCCCCAAATTGCCCTTGACAGGGTGCGCGAGCTTTCAACCAATCCAGAAAGAGAAGCTGTGGTTGTAATGGCTCATGGCGACGATTACTACGGTCGTTACTGGGACGATCTGGTTCACGAGACGGGCAGTTATATCTGTGGGAAACTGGGCATCGAAAAACACCGGGGAGTATTCATCCATATCGGTCAGAGTTTCTCGGCAAACGGTCTTACGGAGATCCAACGCACCCTGGACAAAAAAGAAACCGTAATCGTAGCGAACATCTTTTTATCTTTGGATCTGAAAGAAGTGGCTGGCGTAAGCGTCTTGAATTTTATGGGGAATCGGGTAACCGGTGAACAAATTCTGAAAGGGAAGGATGTGCGTTATTGCCGAGGGTTGCTGCCAGACAGCCGGGTTGCTGAATGGATATTGGACTCGGCGCTGAAAATGATGACTCCTCCGCACGAATTTGTCGAAAAACCGCTTCAGCGGAAACCTAATGCTGCTAATCAGGACACAAAATGTTATCATTGCCATTCCATTGAAAGCTGGAATCCGGGGTATGGCGTTAGTGAAGGTTTTAGACTTGCAACGGAGTAATTCCAACCTCTTCATTGTCATTATCCTTCTGTTAATGTGGAGTTGCGATAGTGATGCAGTCAGTACAGGTGTGATTGAAGGCAAAGTAATCGCAAGTGACACCGGCAGTCCCATCCAGGGGGCTAACGTGATCCTCAAGGGCACGTCTTTGGGCGCTGCTACGGACTTGGATGGTCGATTCCGCATAGCTTCGGTTCCCGGAGGAACGTACACGGTTGTTGTTTCTCACCTGGGTTATGTTAATCGGCAGCGAAATATCTCCATTAACAACATCGATGTGAAAGCTATCGTATTCAGGCTGACTCCTATGACATTACAGATGGACGAAGTAGTCTTCACTGCAACGCGCACGGAAAAGGCGCTGAAAGACGTTCCCATCCTCACCGAACTCATAACTGCCAACCAGATGCAGACCGCTGGAGCAGTAACTGCCAGTGATGCCCTTGAATGGTCACTGCCCAGCGTGGATATCAGACCGGGAAGTATGGGCTCTGAAATAAAAATGCACGGGCTGAGCAATGAATATGTTCTCTTTCTCGTTGACGGTGAGCGCATTGCCGGTGAAACGAAGGGAAACATCGATTATTTGCGGCTGAACATCTCCGACATGGCGCGCATTGAAGTGGTCAAAGGTGCATCTTCTTCACTCTACGGATCAAACGCCATCAGCGGAGTTGTAAATATAATCAGTAAAAAGCCCAGGCATTCTCTTGAAATGGAGGCAGTTTCCGGGCTGTCCCGGTTCGGTGAGAAAATGATTGGAGGATCATTAGGGCTGAGAATTGGTGAAATCGGATCCAGAACCAGCATTAATCACAGGAGTTCCAACGGATACGACCTGACACCTGAAACCCCAAACTCGATGACTCAAGAATCATTCGAATGTATAAACCTGAAACAGTCATTCGAGTATAACCTTTACGACAAAACCAATATCGGTTTGAACGTTGCATATTACGATTATGAGCGTTTTGATTCCAGCACCAAGCCATATCATCCCAGAAATTACGGTTTATCCTACGGTACTAAAGTGAACCATACTTACTCATCCGATAACTCCTTGGAAGTAAGCTGGCACAGCGACCGGTATGAGAAATTTGATGTGATGGAGCTGCTTGACAATGATGAACGCTTGACATATCGACATCGCTATAACAACGGCAGAGTGTTGGGGAATGTTCATTCGGGTTCTAAACAACTGGTAACAATTGGAAGCGAATACATCGGTGAATCGCTCTTCTCAACTCGCATTGCTGATGAAGACCAGTCAACAACAAACTGGGTTGTCTTCTTGCAGGATGACATCAGTTTCACCACAGAATTCATGGCGGTGACGGGGCTAAGGATCGATCATCATTCTGCATACGGCATCCATCTGACTCCAAAAGTATCATTGATGTACAAGCTATTATTCTTCAATCTCAGAGCGGGTTACGGTGCTGGATTCCGAGCGCCGACACTGAAGGAACTATATATGGATTTCGATCATTTCGGTATGTTTCGTATCTACGGCAATCCCGATCTTAAACCGGAGACATCGCATTACTTTTCGGGCTCAGTGGAATATTCCAAACCCAGAATAAACGCCTCAGTTTCCATGTATTGCAATGAATTGAAGAATATGATTCAGGAGCTGGAGAGCCCCGATGAGGAGAAGGTTATTAACTATCGTAATGTAGGGAGGGTCTCGATATTCGGTATGGATGTGCTGGTGAAAAGAAAGCTGAGGTTTGGGTTTAGTATCGGCGGTGGTTACAGCTTTGTCGATACTAAAGATAATGACACCGGTCTGGAGCTTGGCGGTGTTATCAGGCATTCCGGCAGGGTGAAACTGGAGTATGCCTACACCCGGAATCAGTATGACCTGACAGTGAACCTGCAGGGTAAACTGACTGGAAGAAGGTATTACGAATATATCATCGATGAAACCGGAGCAGTTAGGAATGATAATCTTGCGCCGTATGCTTTATGGAAGTTGACTGTTATCCATAGGTTGTTTTCAACGGTTGATCTTACCTTGGGTATAGACAACCTGTTCGATTATACCGACAGGCTGGAGTTCTCCACGCTTGACCCGGGAAGACGATATTTCGCCAGTCTGAATATTCATTACAATTTGAATCCCTTTAAACAGGATGACACAGAACAAAATATAAACTAAAATAAAGAGAAGGAAAAAACATTATGAGGAAATATCTCACCTTGATACTGTCGTTTGTGCTCATGTCAGCATTCATCATCGGTTGCAGCGATGATGACGACAGCAGTCCTACAGGTTTGACATCAGAACCAAACATCTCAGTATCCCCCGCCAACCTGGAGTTCGGAACGGTTCAGGTTGGTGAAAGTGCAGAACTTGATCTGACTATCAGTAATGGCGGAGACGCTGATCTGGTCATTTTCGACATCTCAACTACGGGTGATTACTTCAGTGATGATTTTACTGCTGAAGTTACTGTTACGCCGAATTCTAACAGTATCGTTACTGTTTCATTTGCACCTGAGTCAGGCGGCGAGTTCAGCGGATCATTGACTATAACATCGAATGATCCGGACAACGAAACAGTTACCGTCACTCTAACAGGAACGTCATCGACCGGTATAATCACAGGCGACTTGACGGTTGACGCAACCAGTTACACCGACTGGGTCTATTTCTCATTTTCCCAAGGAGCCGTGATAACAGTGGAAGCCCCAATGACCTCGAATGCCTGGGATTTAGGACTGTTGCGCAACCATTTCCGGACTAACAGCGGCACATCAGGAAACGGTCAGGGCGGAGTCTATGATGCTGGAGTTGTGAACTTCGCGTCGATAACCGAAGCCCCTGCTGACGGTTATGCCGCTGACGATTCCATCGAAGTGATAGATCAAAATAGTATGCCGCCGGAGTATATCTGGATACCAGGCAGTTCGGTTCTGGATGAAGCCTTTGTGATGAGCGGCGGCATGCCGCCTTCAATAGACCCGACTAATCATATCTATATCATTAGAACCGGTGATGGAAAGTATGCCAAGGTCTGGTTCAAAAACTACTACAATGTCGAAGGAAATTCTGGACATATAAGTATTCAATATGCATACCAATCGGATGATGGTAGAAGTCTGGAATAGTCTGAAATCGGATAGAAAAACATAAACAGTTTCATTGGGTAGCAGCTTGGCGCCATTCTCCTGCGCCAGTGTGCCGCTTGCGGAAACTCTGTGCTATGGGAGGTATATACCTCTTGATCGAACTCGACTTTGCCGCTTTCAGTTCTCTGAAGGCGTGCAAAAGTGGGCGGGAGTTGCGCCCCGCCCACTTAACAAAGTAGTAAACACAATTAATTGACCCTTACGAAATACGGAGTATAATTATGCCTAAAAGAATATGGAAAATTGACCCCGGATTCTATTGTCCAATTGCAATGTATTGCTATAGTCCGGCAGAACAGAAACGCATTCTGAAAAAATCCCAACGGAAAAAGCAAAAATTATCCCAATATGATCTCCATGAGTTTTTGATCAGTTCGATGAAGAACGAATCCCCGCTGGCTATTCGTATGGAAAAGATGCTCAATGAAAAATACCGTGATGAAATCGAAGAATGGAGTGAATACTCTCCTCATCAATGGAAGAAGCTGTTTGATGCAAACTTCGGTTATAAGAGCTTCGGATCGTTGTTATGGATCACGGCGATTATGCCGAATTTACCAAACAGCATTTCACTTTACCTGTATGGTAAAATCCATTTGTTTCAGATTCATCAATACAATAACCATCAAGCCATATTGCAGCGTTCACGGCAAATTGAAGATAAATACGAGGGGCTGAATCATAAGTATAGTATGGTGCGCAAAGAGCTCGAAGGTGTCAAATATGAAGTACAGAATGATGTTAAAACGAAGAGTCTTGAAAACGAAGACTATAAGTCAAGAATAAACAGTCAGGAAAACGAAATAGCACAACTTACATCAGAATTAGATGAACTTCTATCCAGACCCGTTCAGGCTGAGAATGACAAGTTGAGTAAACAGGTGAAGAAATTAGAGCGAAGACTGGATCATCAGGATTCAACTATCGAAGCATTAACTCTTGAAAAGACGGAACTAGAAACCGATCTTAACGAACAGAAAAAACTGTTTGAAGATATCCGCACAGAAATGGAACGGATGTTGACCACCTTCAAATCCAATTTCACGCAGGATTGTGAATGTGAGTATGCCCACCTGTGCAATCGGAGAGTATTGCTTGTCGGAGGTATGTCCAAATTGCTCTCTCATTATCGGCAGGTAGTTGCCAATTTTGGTGGGGTCTTTGAATATCACAATGGAAATTCGAATAACAGCAACAGCGCCTTATCACATCATATCGGGAGGTCTGATATCATTATCTGCCCGGTAGACGTGAACAGCCATGGGGCATGTCTGACGGTTAAGAAACAGTGCAAGAAGCTGAATAAGCCATTCTATATGCTGCCGAATTCAAGCATCAGCTCTGTTTATAGAACTCTGCTGGATATTGCGCAGGAAAGCCGGAATTAGAACATTTTGAAGAGCTTAAAGATGTCCTCTGTCAGTCAAACCGGACACCGGAGCGCATAAGCTTGCTTGCGTGTTGTTTCTCAACGAAGCAAGCTTCGTTACTCCGGCGTCAACAGTGAATAATACTCATCTTACCAATAGCGCCTTCCTGTTTATTACCTGTCTCTATGTCTCTAACCGAACAATATACAGTCCGGAAGGCAATCCGGTTGCAGTAAATTCAGTTACGTATATTCCGGGTTGTCGGTTTCCTTCATATATAACCGACAATCTATGACCTGACAGGTCACAGATACCGAGTGATATGTGCATTAATTGGTGTATATGGTAGGTAATTGTGACTGTTGAATTAAAAGGATTAGGATAAGGTATAGCAAGATAACATGCTTCAGGGATGATACCTGACTGATTGTTTTCTACCGAATTGTCCTCGTATCCGTTCCCTCGCAAATAAATACGAATCTCTTCAAACTCAGGATCGTTGGAATAGATGATCAAATGCTCAGTTAACTCGCCAGTTACGTTTGGTGCGAAAGTAACCGATAAGTCGAGGCTTGAATCGGGTTGAACTGTAAACTCGCTTAAGTTGTCAACTCTGAAGCAGCGTCCGATTACTCTAGCAAGTGCAATAAGATCGCCATTGCCGGAATTGCCGATAGTGAGAATCAACGTATCTGCCTTAGTTTTAACTTTTAGCGGCAATTAAATGCCATATTAGCAGTGGAAACTTAAATGACAGTCTTACCAGTTTTCTCATCAGAAACCCAGACATAAACCATTGCTGCCTCTTCGGTTGTGAGCCGCATAGTTTCCTTGGAAACAATTAGATCACAGGAACCATCAGTTGAATGAGTTTGTAAATGTATAAAAGTTGCTGACAGCATCCCCCTCTGTATTAACTTCCGTCGCACATCATCCGGACCGATAATACGGGCTATGTAGCCCTCTGCTCCAGGTTCCAGTTCATCGAGTGATCTTATCCCGAGTTTGCTTGCAAGCTCGTCCTTTCGCTTCCAGATGCCGCGCACTTTTGTTTCCTTGCACTCTGCCAGATCCTGTGCGTCTTTCAGCCAGCTATCGCGGAAGTTTTGGATCAATTTATCGTCAACTTTCGGGCAGTAGGATATGAATTCAGCGAAAGACGACATACGGTCGAGCGTTGTCACACTCAATACATGCTCCATTGAGCAGGCGTCCTGTTCGGCAGTTTCGGGATCAACCTGCAACAGATCGACCAGGAAGCGCTTCAGAAACGTATGGCGCTGATGAACCCTGAAGGCGAACTCCCGTCCGTCATCCGTCAGATCCACATACTCGCGGGCGTGATATTCCACCAGCCCTTCCTGCGCCAGCCGGTGCAGAGCCGATGTTACGCTGGAGGTTTTAACGTTCTTTGCTTTTGCGATGTCCCGCACTCGGGCGACCTTCTTCTCCTGCAACAGGAGAAATATGATCTCAAGGTAATCCTCAAGGCTCTCGGTCAGCGAGCCGACCAACGCACCTTTGTCGTTAACTGTCATAGTATCGTTCCAAGGTTTATTATATCTACTTTTAATAGATATATCTACTAACAATATATCCTATTAGTTTAGCTAATGCAAGTTTATTTTAAGTGACTTCCTTTTAATCGAGCCCCTTGATAACATTTCGGTATAACGAAAATATTTAGTGTCGATGAATATTTGACAGGTTTCTATTGATATTTGATTAGACATTTCATATCTTGTTAGACATATCTATAGAATAAATGATATTCTATATTAGGTATATTTACATTCCTAAATTCACATTAAGGAAAGGAACAATGAAAAGAAACACAATAGCCTTTATACTCGTCCTTGGTTTTACACTAACCACAGGTATAGTCGGCATTCAAGCCGCCGAGCACGACCAATGGAATGCGTTTTACGATAAAGCGCCAACAATCGTAATCAGTGAACCTGATGCGGTTATGAAAGGGTCTTTGCCTGAGGGTAAGGATGTTATCCACATCAGCGTTACTGATATAGCGAAGTTCAATGGGCATATCTGCGCCTCGTCTGCGTCAGGCTATATGATGACCCACCTTGCGCTGAAGGAGCTGTACCCCAAAGGCATCCCCGTTCGAGGGCAGATTCAAATCGCAGCATCAGGGATGGGAGAACCGGTATGCATCGCATCCACAATTATCAGAGTTGGTCCCCACGGTCACGATGGGGATGATCTTGTGATCGATAAATCGCTGAATACCGGCACGCCGGGTGACATCGTTATGATCTTTCAACATAAGGATACTGGCAAATCCGTTAAGACTGTCTTTCATAAGTTCAATCTGATTCCACCTAAAACGGCAAAGAAGATGAAGCAACTGCTCCATCACAAGATTCCTGAAGGGAAAGCAAATCAGGAGGAAAAAGAGTATGCCAGAAAGACAGTTCAATCTTTCGTGAAAACGATTCTTCTCGATACGCCGAAGGATGTTATCGAAGTCGTTCCGCTTAAAAACTACAAGTTCCCGAAAGCGGCGGGAAGGTAATAGGAACACGGATTACGCGGATTGAACGGATTTACGCGGAAAAGAATCCGTGAGAATCCGCATAATCAGCGTCATCCGCGTTCCTATAAGAAAAATTAGTAACATCAACAAAATTAAAGGATGTCCAATGAAAACACACATCAGTGTTTTAATTCTTGCAGTTCTACTCATCGCTTTAACATCATGCGATGATGATAACAATAACGTCGTTAACCCCGTTGAGGAACAATTTGTAAGTTTATCCTCACCCTATCTAATTTGCGCCACCAGAAATCCGGGGGGCGTAGGTTTTGATTTTGAGTATAGTGGCGAACAGGGAGGAGCCAACAATCTGGATTCCTTAACCGTGTCTGATTTCGCGTATGACGCCATTATTCGCACGGTCAAAGCCGAAAAACCCGACGGCTGCCTAGGTGGTATGCCATACATCGCCTTGGCTTCAAATGCTGAAGCTGTAAATTACAGCGCCGTCGACACAACCTGTAAAGGTTATCCTGCCTATCAGAATCTTGTAGAATCCGATCTGTTAAGCTTTACATTTGCTAAGGACGATTCGGATTTCAATCTATCCGATCTTACAAAGGGAGATACCGGTAAACCTCTGTTAAACGAAGTTAAGGCTGAGTTCAATAAATTAGTGATCGGTCAGAGATGGAAAACGAGCGCTAATAATGAAACATCAGGTGATGAACTTATCTGGATAATTAAGACGCCGGAAAATCGTTGGGTTAAACTGATCGTAACAGATTTTCCAGCGAATCCTGCGCCTACGGCAACCGGCTATATTGCTCTGGAATGGGGTTTTCTCAAGTAACTGAATTTCCTTGAGAATAGCACCACCGCTATCAACCCACCGCAGGATGTGCGGGAATACCTAATATTGTCATTCCGGACTTGATCCGGAATCCAGGAAGTTGTTGTTAATAGTGGATTCCGGATCAAGTCCGGAATGACAGGTTAGCAAAAATGACAGGTTAGCAAATACCCCGAAGGGGTTGTTGAAATATGGGGACAGTATACCTATTTTTATAAGTAATTTTAGAATGACTGACAGTCTATTGAAAAAATAGGTATACTGTCCCCATATTTCGTTGAGGGCTTGCGATTTAATTCGGTGGGTTTCACCCCATAAGCGCTCTAATAAGAACTAATGAATAACAGAACTTAGTGATTCGATTTGTAATCTCCGTTTTCTTGGATTCTCCATCAAGTTCTTTTTAATTGTAGACCAATGTTGTAAGGCTTGAGTTATTGATAATCTAGGAATTATAGCATGTTGAACTACCATGAACCAAAATTCATACTCGCGCCAAGGACTCCTAACACCACCTTTGAATATTGTTTTATCATTACCCACAGAGGTCTCATATCGGATACCCCTAGGGGGAAAAAAATTCGGCTTCTTGATATAAGCTCTCAACAAGCAAAGCAACAACCATCTTGCCATACAGCCAAGAAATACTGCTCTTCTGGCTGTGATTTGGAAGATGTCCAATGCCAATAATGCTCTTTAAATGCTTAAAAACAAGCTCAATTTGCCAACGTCCACGGTACAGAGATAATAGGTCTTCTCTTTTGAAATTGTGACGGTTAACGGTTGTAAATAGAGTTATATATCTTGCATACTCAAGTGTCTCCGGCTTCAATTTTCGTCCCCGCTTGGAAGCTGATAGGCGAGCTTGCTTTTCTGCTTTTTCTATAGCATCCTTACTTTTTCTTAAAGAACAAAGGCGACCTTTGATCAAACGACCATTATCAGGGTCTTTAAACCAGACATCCCAATCGCCGGAAACACCGTCAGGCAGGGAACGCAAATATTTCAAAACCGGACAAGGGCTACCTTTCCGTGTAAAGAGAGGAAGATTGGTAGAATGAAAACGCACCATTACATGACCTTGATGATTAAGAACATGCACAATACCTTTTCGTTGACAATAGCCGCGATCACCGATTAAAAAGTCGTCCTTTTTTATCGAGTATCGCTGTAATGATTCACCCGTTTTCGTTGATGTTATCTTAAAAGTATCGCATCTTAAGTTGTTCAGTTGAAAACAGTAATGGAGACGCCAGTCGGTGCCTGTCGTTCCGGGTTCTCTTATCAATGAACCATCAACAAGACGTATTCTGTACCTGTTGGAAATAGTATCAGGCGAAGGATGACTTTGAAGTGACTTAAATAGTTCTACAGCCATCCAGTGCAACCATTCTCCTGATTCCCTGAGACGGTGGATTAAAGCCACATCTTTGATGTCGCAAAGGTTCACCTCTTTAGCATAAGCTGCTGTAGTACGCAGAGATTTACCATCTGCTAGGTGAATCAGTAGAATCCTGAGCAAGGTGTTAGCACTATCAATTTTTTTCCTTCTGACTAAAGCACCAAGCTCTTTTGCTTTGGTTTGCCACCCTTTAGGCAAGAATTTAGTAAGGATGGCCCAATCTTCATTTAATAGTGATGTTTTCATAGGGTAGAATATAATACATAAACTACCTGATGTCAAGTTTCTTATTAGAGCGCTTATGCAGCAACACCCTCCGGCTTTATGAATTTGGACTATGTCTTAATTGCTGATAAAAAGGAGTACGAAGTTCAAATTCTATCCCGAAACTTTAGGATGAACTCTAAACCAACCACATCAACACCCCCCCTGAACCTTTTTCGGCTTCTTACGAATCACAGGCTCCTTCTTCGCTTCCTTCTTAAGAATCAATAGCTTTTCCCTGACATTCTTACGAAAACGATAGGTGTCCAGTTCCTGGTTGCTGCCTGATAGTTCTGTTTCTTGAATATCCATAATATTATGATTGAAATCCTGCAATCCTCCTTCCAACACGTAATTAACCGGATTATCTCCGAGCAGGCGCGAGAGGACGGCTGCTTTACTTGACATGAGCTGACCTTTACAGTAGAAAATATTATCTTTGTTACTCTGGGTGAGTAAATCGCGCCATTCGACATTGGCAAGACTATCAAGAGGAATGTTTATAGCGGTTGGTATATTATCCGCATTAAAATCATTGGTGGAACGGACATCTATGAGCTGGATTTTCCGATCACGTTCGGTTAGACGCAACGCCAGTTCGTCTATCGTGATTGTTTGTATTGTTTGATCTTCAATAACCCAATTCTTGTCAGCCACAACCGCCAGCGCTTTGGTTTTTTGATCCGGCAGAAATATTAGAATGAAACCGATCAGAATGGTAATGGCAGTTAATATGCTATAACGATAGTTTTTCAGGAAAGGCTTTTCGACCTTCCGTTTGTTGACTTTATTCTCGATAACAGTGGTAGCAATAAACGCACCCACCGCACCGGTAACAAGTAGAAATGCAAACAGACCGCGGGAAATGCCGAGTGAATCGAATACAAATGGGCTGCCGAGGTTATTCGCTGTATAGAGATTCTTAAACAGAGGATATCCCTCAGTAAAGAAGAACACACCGAGGAACGTGCCCAGAATAAACACCATCGCATCAATCTTCCCAATAGCAGCGCCACAGACGCTCGTCCCTGGGCAGAACCCTCCTATTATAAAACCAGCGCCCATAATTATTCCTCCGATGATCGCTGAGCTTAAAAATGTCGGGTTGATATAGATGAGGTCAATGTTAAGTAGTCCGAAGTGGCTTAAAAGAACGATACCGCTCGCTGCTGTTATTGCTGCAGTAAAGAAGACGCGCAGCACGACGAAATCATAACCATAAAACAGACCGGCAAGCTTCCTGGAAGACGAAAACCCAGCCTGTTCGAGTATAAATCCGAAAGCGATGCCTATTATCAGAGCTATCATTAAATTTAGTTCATTACCGATAATGTCGGGCGCTAAAGGAGCCATAATTTATCCTTTTAAAGTTAGCAAGTTTATAAGTTTACAAGCAACAAGTTACAAGTTTGATTGAAATCTGGCGGGAACGCCTTTGCCGACACAATCACAACCAAAACCTTCTGAAGAAGAATGCCAGTGCATATCCTGTTCCGAAGATTGCCATCATAGTGATAAAGCCACCCAAAGACAGAACTGCCATTCCACTAAGAGCAGCGCCACTGGTGCATCCTCTTGCGAATAGGGCGCCTATACCGAACAACATCCCACCTATCAGCGCCATAACCAGGCGAACCTTCGATCTGATGCGAGGTCCGTGTTCAACCTTGAATTTCAGTCTGCCACTGATTAATCCGGACATAAACCCTCCGATCAGCACCCCGATTACTTCAAAGAATAACCAGGATTTCAACGGGTGATTCGGATGACTGGCATTGTAATTCCTATAGAATTCCGAATTTTCTGCGTGGTATGGCGCAATTGTGTTGACAGCGGTTATAACAGCGCTTTTAATTGCCCCGCTTGCGCCAAGACCTCGCCCTGTGATAAATATCGCTGCCAGTAAAACCAATCCAAGCAGAAACCCAGCCAGATAGGGGTTCATATATTGATTTTGTTTAGTTTTCATAAAAATATCCTTGAATAAGTACGAAAGTGCGAAAGTACGAAAGTGTGAAAGAAAACTTTGTTCCGGCAGGTCTTGAACGAAGTGGAGACCTGCCGGTTTGATGCGACTTTCCCGTCAGTTCTCCGCTAAGCTAAAGAACTGACGGAACAAATTAATCTTTAAAGAACTGCCGGAACAAAGTTTTCTTTGCACTTTCACACTTTCTTACTTGCTTACTTTTCTTCCCACCCCGTAATCATCGCTTTAAGATTTGACGTAATCGTCTGTCCCGTTGTAATCAGGTAAAGATGGGCGATCAGGAATGCTACCAGCAGGAAGGCGCTGGCAGTATGTAATAATGCCACGACCTTCAGCCCGCCGATGTCCAGTATGTGTATTCCACCCTGTTGAGGATAACGGTAATATAGATAGAGCAGCCCCGAACCGACCATCACCGGAAAAATCAGAAGCTTTAATCCAAGATACGTCAGACGCTGCAACGGATTGAGTTTGCTTAATTCGTGCTTCTCTACCGGATGCTGAGCATTCTTGAATATGCCGATGAGATAATATTCGATCTGCTCTTTTAGGTTTTTTGTAGTTGGTATATACTGCTTCCATTCGCCGGTTGCAAAATGCCAGAATATAGAGAAGATAATCAATATGATGAATATCACGGCAGAACTGCTATGATAATTCACGGCATTTTCATAACCGAAAAACTCAAAAGAGCTGTGGATTTCAAAGCCGGTAATGATAAGAATGATTATCAACGCCGCCTGCATCCAGTGCCAGAAACGTTCAAATGCTTTATATATGTATATCTTTTTCATGTTATTCCTCTGATATCCTTTTATTATGCGCAACAATCCGAATCACCCCGTGAATAATAACACCCGCGAGTGAAAGAACTATCAATACTATGCCAAAGAAATCAATTACAACGCTGTGATCTCGACCTGGCATATAGAAATCCTGTAAACCAGCCAAACGACTTTCAGTGCGATTATGGCATTCCTTGCAGGATACCGATTTCTCTTTCGTAGAGACCATATGATTGATGGGCCAATACATCTCCGTGTTCACAAAGCAAAAGAACCCGCTGTAAGGGACGTCTAAAGCCTCCATACCAATCTTGGCAGCCAGGTCCCAATCGAAATCCTTCCAGTAGCCTCCCTGTCCCTCTTCTTCCGCATATAGTTTTGGCTGAATAACCATTTTGTTCATACAGTCGTAGATCTGCTTAGCGCGGTGAATCTTGACCGGTATTATCTTGGATTCCGGATCTGCATATTCACCGTTTAAAGTGTTCATTTTAACGACTTTTGTCGTGTCAACCTTATCACCAATGAAATAATGATCAGCAGTTCCGTTAAACCAGCAGTATTCCGGCTCGATCTTCTTCTCCCATGTAAATGAACCTTTAATCGAGATATAAGTGATATTTCCGTCATCATCGTTTTCATTGTAAGGTTTGCCATCTTTCAAACGTCCGGCGGTTGACCAGTCCCACGATGTCTTGGTTGCATTAACTTTGGCGTATATGGGGATATGACAGGTCTGGCAGGCAACCTTGATCGTATGTTCGTTCAGGATGTTTTTCTGATGTGGGGATTCACCGTGGCATTGCTCGCAGGTAACGCGATCTCTATTCATCGAGGAAACGGAATACATCTTGCCAAGTAAGCGATGGTTTTCAGCTTTATGACAGGCAACACACTGCAAATCCATACCTTCAACAGCCATGTGAACGTCTATATCCCTTGATGGTGCAAACATCGCTTCTTCCAGATCGCCGTGTTTGACGTTATTGCCTCCACCGCCAAAGAAGTGACAGTTACCGCAATTGGATCGCTGGGGATGACCGACGTTCTGAGCAGCATTTTGCAGATCGACGTCATCTCCCGGATAACCTGCAGCATTTATCGCCTTGTAATAATCACCGGTCCCGTCATGGCAGACGATGCAGTCGATGTTTTCCTCTACAGTGAAATCGAAGCTCAGGTCTTTCCAGCCATAACCAACGTGACAGCGAGTGCAGCTTACCTCACTGCCTCCAATGCCGATGCAGAAGTTGTTCAGCAAATTCTTTTTCCCTGCATAGGTGACGCCTCTACCTTCTATGAACGCTTCGCGCTCCCAGTTCCAATGAGCAGACTGCATAACCTCTTTATGCCTCTCCGTATGACAGGAGATACACGCTTTGGTAACATCCTGTGGTGTCTTAAAATCCCGCTGGAGTTCACCGAGTTTGCTATGATCAACGCTGGGGATATGCTTTTGGGAATACTCAGCCTTTAGATCAGAGAGATCATCCGATTGTTTCGTAGTATATGGAAGTTGGCTCAGAATAATCAGTAAAAGCAAAGCTCCGAAAAATAACAGGATACTTATATAATTTTTCATTAATTACCTATTTATGCAAATTAATTCCAGTAGGTTGGACACTCCTGTCCGGCTTTGTCAACCGACAGACAGGAGTGTCTATCCTAACGGATGATTGACGTTTAATTCTCACCATTACATAAACGCTCACTAACACTCTTATTACGATCCTCCACATAATTAAGAGTGTTTTTAAATTCATCAACAATAAGGTCATTAGGTGCTAACATTTCATGCAACTTCTCATCGATATTCTTTCCTTCCTGCACCCAATTATTTATCATCTGAAGAGCTTCCTTATGATTCTTTTCGATCTCGACAATCATCTCTTCAATGCACGATCTCGAATAGATAATAATCTGGTTTACTAAAATATCCCGCGAAATATTTTTGTCTTTTGAAAGCTGACTTAATGAATGTATAGCGTTCTGACTAACAGAGAGTGTTTTACGTATAGAAAGTTTGATGGTTTCGAATTGAACCCCATTGAGTTTGCTGATAATTTCCTGAATGCAGGTAGAATTTTCGGAATTGTCGGTATTGGGTTGATGTTCATTCAGGATTGTGTCTATAATATCCTTGAAAGCAATTCCGAGGTTATCGGATAACCATTTAAGCCCATCGACGGCTTCTTGCGATATGGTAAACGTCGTTCTGAAGGATGACTCGGCGCGACGGTTCAGTAAAGATGTAAATATTTCTCGTTTATTCATATTATACTAAGATTATGCAAACAATCTGTTAACAATCGTTGTAATATGTAACATAAGTATCAATATTCCTAAATGCAAGTAATTCTCTATAAATATTGCATATTTATCATAATATGTGTAAATTGACATATTACAAGAATAACTGCATTTTCTATCAAATCAGGAGTATCCAAATGAACGAAATACCAAATACACCAAGTATCGCGCCTGAAGGTCATCCCATCCATACTTTGATGGAGGAACATAATTCAGTACTTGGCTTTGCCGCTGAGTTTGTGAAGTCAACCGAAGCGTTGAAGGAGTTGAACAGCTTTGAAGAAGCCAGAGAACTGGGTTCCAGGATCACGGGAATAATAGATCACTTCAAAGCTTCGCAGAAACATTACCTCCGCGAGGAAAATGTTCTTTTCCCCTATCTGGAGAAGCACGGCGTCAGTGGACCACCTTCGCAGATGTGGGCGGAGCACGATCAGATTCGAGATTGTGAGAAGAAGATTTACGCATTGATGGAAGAAGTCGGCAAGGCGAATTTCAGTAGTTTTAAGTCAAGGCTCAATAGCAATGCTATAGCCTTGTTTGACCTTCTTATGACACATTACAATAAGGAAAACAAAATCCTTTTCCCAATGGCGCTTAAACTATTCACTGAAGAGGAATGGCAGGAAACAATCCGTCAGTTTAACGAAATCGGGTATTGCTGTTTTTCGCCAAAGTCTGCTTTAACGACGGTGGAAAAGGCTGAAACAAAGACAGAAGAGAAATTGGACAGCGGAGGGATAGACACCGGTTCCGGTCAGCTTTCGACAGAGGAACTCGTCGCAATGCTGAACACCCTGCCGGTTGAGATTACCTTTGTGGACAAGGATGACACCTTCAGATATTTCAACAAGGTGAAAGACGCTGTCTTCGTCAGAACTGTTGCTGCGATTGGCACAAAGGTTCAGAATTGCCATCCTCAAAAAAGCGTTCATATGGTCAACCAGATACTGGCAGATTTCAAGAGCGGCGCCAAGGATGAAGTCGGCTTCTGGATTCATCTACAGGATAAGTATGTCTATATCAGATACTTCGCCGTTCGGGATCAGGAGGGGAAATATCTTGGATCTATGGAGGTCACGCAGGATATAAAGGATATACAGGAGATTTCCGGAGATAAAAGGTTGATGGATTGATGATGAGTTCAGAGTCCAGCCTTCAGGCTGTTTTATTTCCCAAAACGAGGACTCTGAACTGTATGCAAATGCAGCCTGAAGGCTGGACTCCGAACTCTAATGATTGCTATATCTTTTATTTTATCTGTTCAATCATTATAATCTGTTGTGAATTGCATACTAATTTACTAAAATAGTAAAATGCTGACATTCCTCGAACAATTTAATCCCATCATTCAAACCCTATTCGGTACCGGGTTCACCTGGTTTCTGACCGCCTTGGGTGCAGCAGTGGTGTTTTTTGCTAAGGATATGCCGAAGAAGGTTCTGGATGGGATGCTCGGCTTTGCTGCTGGTGTGATGATTGCTGCCAGTTACTGGTCATTACTGGCTCCGGCAATCGAGATGTCCGAGGGAGGTCCTGTACCTGTTTGGGTGCCTGCAGTAGTAGGATTTTTGTTGGGCGGTATCTTCTTGCGGATTGTTGATATGATCCTGCCTCATCTCCACCAAGGTGATCCGGTGGAAAAAGCGGAAGGTTTAAAGACAAACTGGCAGCGAACGACCCTCCTGGTTATGGCAATCACATTGCATAATATCCCGGAAGGACTTGCTGTTGGTGTAGCTTTTGGCGCCGTAGCTGCCGGACTGGATTCGGCAACTTTACCCGGCGCAGTTGCATTGGCATTGGGCATCGGCATTCAGAACTTCCCCGAGGGTATGATAGTTTCGATGCCGTTAAGACGCGAAGGAATGTCCCGCTCGAAGAGCTTTTGGTACGGTCAATTATCAGGTATGCCGGAACCTGTAGCGGGAGTTATCGGAGCTTTCATTGTTATAACTTCTCGCTCAATCCTTCCTTATGCACTCGCTTTCGCCGCTGGTGCAATGATCTTCGTGGTTGCAGAGGAGGTCATCCCTGAAGCTCAACGCAATGGAAACACCCATATCGCAACCGCAGGCGTTATGATCGGCTTTACTGTTATGATGATATTGGATGTAGCTCTCGGATAATTTTATATTTTATTTAAAAAATCTGTAAAACAGTTTGACAAATAAAAAAAAGCTACGTATATTATTTCAGTAATAGTAATCATTATTATTTAATATTTATTAAAAATGACAAAGCAAAGGAAAGTTATACTCGAAGAGCTGCATAAGGTCACCAGTCATCCCACTGCAGATATGGTTTATGAAATGGTGCGTAAGCGGCTGCCTCATATTAGCTTAGGAACAGTTTACCGCAATCTTGAAGACCTTGCTGATCAGGGTGAAATACGGAAGTTAAGTATTGACGGTACACGGATGCGTTTCGATGGCAATCCTGAAGAACATACTCATATTCGTTGTATTGTCTGTGGTAGAGTGGATGATATTCATTTTGCTCCAACTGTCTCGATGCAAGATTCTATATCTGACAACGGTTACAAAATACTTGGTCACAAGTTAGAATTCTATGGTAAGTGTTCTGAATGCAGGAAAAAGGATGAAATTATGAAGGCAAAAGAAAAAAAACGAAAGTCAAAAGACTAAACAAGGAATCCAAATGTTAGCATCTGATCTAACTATTATAGAAGTTCTCGGACAAGCAGTAATGCAGGAGGTCGAAGCCTACAAACGCTATCAACTGTTTGCCTCGCGGGTTAAGAACCCATTAGTGCAGGAGAAATTCAATTCGCTGGCAAATGAGGAGAAGGCTCATCGCGAGCTTCTCTACGGAATGCTTTGCAAATACACTGGTGAAGAGAAGCCGCCATTGCCTAAAGAAGCTCCTCGCGAATCCGGTAAATCGGATGAAGAGTTGTCATTGCCGGAAATACTTCAGCTTGCAATTAGAAAAGAGCAGGAAGCACAAGTATTTTATGCTGATGCGGCTAAACTTGCAACCGATCCTTCCGGTAAACGCGTACTTGAGTATCTCGCTGAATTTGAGCGTGGTCATGAGCGACTGCTCCAGACAGAGTATGACTCGATTACAAAATACCCACAATGGTTTGATATTGACGGTGCGGATATTATGTTGGTAGGACCGTAAAAAACTCCGAAGGGATTGTTTAAATATGGGGACAGTATACCTATTTTTATAAGTGTTTTTAGAATGACCGATAGTCTATAGAAAAATAGTTATACTGTCCCCATATTTCACGCCGTTATTCACATTCATTACCTTCGGGAATGTTTAAATATCAGTATTGTAATTATTTTTCAAAATACACTACATAAGGAGAAACAATGAACTTCGAAATAGTAGAAGAGGTAATTGATTTCGCTATCAAACGCGAAGAAGAAGCGTACGATTTCTATATCGACTTGGCAGCCAAAATGGATCGTCCCAGTATGAGCGCTGTATTCGAGGACTTTGCTCGCGAGGAATTGGGGCACAAAGCCAAACTGATTGCGATCAAGGAAAGTGAATTTGATGCACCATTTCTCAAAGAAACAGTCGATCTGAAAATCGGGGATTATCTGGTTGACGTTGAACCAAGTCCGGGTATGGATTTCCAGCAAGCTCTTATAGTGGCAATGAAACAGGAAAAGGCTGCTTATAAGCTCTATACCGATCTTGCTGCTGAAGTTACCTACGAGAATTTACGCGACACCTTATTATTATTAGCTCAGGAAGAAGCAAAACACAAGCTGCGCTTTGAAATAGAATATGATGAAATAATAAAGGACAACTGAAATGACCGTTGAAGAAGCCATTATCAGCGCTCTCGATTATGAGCGCAAGGTTCGGGATTATTACTTCCAGGCAAGCAAAAACACTGACGATCCTAAAGGGAGGGAGATATTCGGGGCGCTTGGCGAGGAAGAGCAGGGGCATGTTGATTACCTTGAATCACGCCTGAAACGCTGGCGTGCAAACGGATGTCTCGACAGCGTCGAACTCAAAAGTACGCTGCCTTCCCGGCAATGGATTGAGGAAGGCAAGGCGCGTATGCAGAAGCTTAATCTTGATCGCGATTATTCAAATGAGATCAGGATGATGAAGAGCGCCTTGAAATTGGAAGAGGAAGTCAGCGACCACTACCGGAAATTGGTTGACGGACTTGAGGACGAAGCCCAGGCGATGTTCCGCCGCTTCCTTATAATTGAGGACGCTCACACCGCAATCGTTCAAGCAGAGATTGACGCCATGGAGGGCACCGGTTTCTGGTTTGACTTTGCGGAATTCAATCTTGAAGCAGGATAAACGAAATGACCTGAAATGATAGACGAAGAAGGAAAAAAAATACTCACTGCTTTGGCTGATTTATCAAAACCCTCGTCAGGAAAAAAGATAGCTGAAGCCTCATGTTTAGAATCGAAGAAGGTAACCAGCAAAATAAAGAGCTTGAAAAACAAAGGCTTAGTTGAAAATCCTGCAAGATGCAAGTATAGCATTACCGTTGCAGGGAAGAAAGTTCTATAGAAATTTAGTGAAGGTATACTAATTCTATCCTATGCCTTTGAAAAGCATGAGAATATTAGTAAATAAGTATACTGATCCTAGATTTCCCTGCTGCCATCCCGAAGCTTCGCTACTCCGGTGTTATTAATTTTATACATTGCTGAGCTAAAGGCATAACCGAAATTATAATAGTAAATTCGGAATAAAGGAGAACCAATGGATCTAAAAGGATCAAAAACAGAAAAAAATATAATGGCTGCTTTCGCTGGTGAATCGCAGGCGCGGAATCGCTATTCTTTCTTTGCCGGCCAGGCGAAGAAGGACGGCTACGTCCAGATAAACAGCATCTTTGAAGAGACCGCCAACCAGGAAAAAGAACACGCTAAACGGTTGTTCAAGTTCCTTGAAGGTGGTGAGGTCGAGATCACCGGCTCATTTCCGGCGGGTGTTATCGGCAGCACTTACGACAACCTTATGGCTTCCGCTTCCGGCGAAAACTACGAGCATACAATTATGTATCCCGAATTTGCCAAGGTTGCCCGCGAAGAAGGCTTTGATGTCATCGCTGAAGTCTTTGAAGCTATTGCTGTTGCAGAGAAGCAGCACGAGAAGCGTTACGTTGAAATGGCAGCAAACATCAAAGCCGGTAGTGTCTTCAAGCGGGATGGTGTGGTAATCTGGCGCTGCCGTAACTGCGGTTACTTACATGAGGGAACCGAAGCCCCCGAGGAATGCCCGGCTTGCGCCCACCCACAAGCGCATTTCGAGCTTTTAGGCGAGAATTGGTAAAAAAATCTACCGCAGAGAGCGCAGAGGACACAGAGTTTTTAAAGACTTAGCGTTCTCAGCGTGCTCTGCGGTGAAAAAAGAGGTACTAATGAGTACAAAAGAACTACAGGAAAAATTAGTTGACATCCTGAACCGCTGGAAGAAGGTCGAGGATGCATCGGTTGCTTCTACAGGCAACGTTATTGACAAAACAGACAATCCCGTCATTCGGATGGTAATGGAATTAATCCAGAGGGATTCGCAATTCCACTATCGCGTGCAGGATTTTATGGTTGATATACTTGAAGGCAAGACCATCACCCTTAATCCTGACGAATTGGAAGTAATCTGGGATGGCGTTGAAAAGCACATCGAAATAGAGAAGAACACCATCAAACTTGCTGAGGAAGCGCTGGAGGCGCTTAAGGGAAGAAAGATGGTTATTCACGAGTATCTGCTGAATTATCTGATGATCGATGAGCAGAAACACAATACCATTTTGGCATCCCTGGAGACAATTAAAAAGGGAATGTATCCCTACGGTTAAACCGTTTGGATCACCGACATCAAGAATTACGGCATAATCGTTTGTGTGCTGACAGATGAGGGCATCTGCCAGCAGGATGTCTAATAATTCTTACCGCAGAGGGCACAGAGTTTTTAAAAGACTCAGCGTTCTCTGCGAACTCTGCGGTGGAAAAATTTTAAACTATGAGGGAAAAATGACAGCTTTACTGCAAGTCTATAAATGCGAAATCTGCGGCAACATAGTGGAAGTCATCCACAAAGGCGCAGGTAAACTTGTCTGCTGTGGGAAGCCGATGATCTATTTGGAAGAAAGCACAACCGACGCAGCAACTGAAAAACACATTCCGGTCATTGAGAAGACCGAGGACGGTTATAAAGTAACGGTTGGCAGCGTGGAGCATCCGATGATGGAAGCCCATTATATCGAATGGATCGAACTGATTGCAGATGGCGTTGCCTATCGCAAGTTCCTGAAACCTGACGACAAACCCGAAGCGACTTTCTGCATTGAAGCAGATAACGTTTCAACCCGTGAGCTATGCAATATGCACGGCGTCTGGAAGGGAGAATAATTTGTTACCAAAAAAAATGGACGATGCGCTCAATACGCAGTTAAACGCTGAGATATATTCAGCTTATTTATATACGTCAATGGCGGCATATTTCGAGTCACTCAATCTGACCGGCTTCTCCAACTGGATGAAGATTCAGACTCAAGAGGAACTGTTTCACGCGCAGAAGTTCTACAACTATATCAACGAGCGTGGTGGCAGAGTGATTATGCAGGCAATTGATAAACCTGAAACAGATTGGGATTCGACACTGGACGTGTTCGAATTTACTTACAAACACGAGCAGAAGGTCACCAGCCTGATCAACGATCTGGTTGAACTGGCAAGGACAGAAAAAGACAACGCTACCTACAACTTCCTCCAATGGTTCATTTCCGAACAGGTGGAGGAGGAGGCTTCAGTGGACGCCGTGTTGCAGAAATTGAAAATGATAGGCGACTTTGGTCCGGGCACTTTTATGATAGATCAGGAGTTAGGGAAGAGGGTGTTTACACCGCCTGCGGCTGAAAGTGGAGCTTAATAATTCACAACAGATTAAACGGATTAAATTGTTTGATTGTTTGATTGTTTGAAATAGTTTAAGGGATTCGTAATGATTCAGCAATATAGCAATACAACAGTATGCAAAGCTCTGTAAATTAAAATACATTAATAATTTCTTCATGTTCTTCGCGTAGAAAATAAGGGGACAGTATACCTATTTTTATAAATACTCTTAGTAATAACGACAATCCATAGAAAAAATAGGTATACTGTCCCCTTATTTTCACTTCGTGGTGAAAAAATTGATAATGTCCCTGTATAGTTGTTAAATACGCTCAATCACTGTCATTCCCGTGAAGACGGGAATCCAGTTTAAAGTTTGATAAAGACATCCTATTGATAAATCAGTATGTTAGTTTAATTGGTT
>JAVCDD010000050.1 GCA_030765125.1 Candidatus Hatepunaea meridiana | reverse complement strand
GTATGATCCAAATGTTTAGGTGCCAAATCATACTGTATAACAAATCTATGTACGGATTTCAAGTAATTAAGCACAAATCAGATGTCCAAATCAAAATAGCAGGTTTGGAACTTTAGTTCGGTAAACCTTATTGCACGCACGCCTTTCCTTGCCGATTCCGGTAATGTCTAATCAATTCGGGGGTGAAGGATTCATCGCTGTCAACAACATAGCCGATGCAGATGAAGAACTGACATCCGGCTATCCGCTTCCCGGACGGATGATAACGGTCGGGCTGGCAGTCAGGCACTCGTTGAAGTAGCATTTTAGTGCGTCAGGATGAAATAGCGCCACGTTTGATGCCGGGTGTTTATGATACAATTGGGTTAGTTGTGAACTTCTTCACAATTCTACGAATTCGCTATGCTTGTGAAAGATCATACGAGTGGGAAACCAATAAATTGAAAGCTGGCGTTTCCGGATAGGAACTGATCTTGATTTTAATATGAAATTGGCTTATACTGGTAGTGATGAACTGCAAAGAACATAAATGGGCAACTTGGATTTTATTACCGCTATTCGTACTCGGCATGGGAATTTTAGCCTTCCATCACCATGCCGATGGCGAAGTACACGAGGACTGCCACATCTGTCAGGCTGCAGTTCACACTAATGCTATCATCTCCGTTGTTCTTTTCGATATTCCCTTTCAAATCTGCTGCTCGAACTTAACTTCAGAATATACACCACCATATCTATCGCCAACTTTCATCCCTAATAAACCTCGCGCCCCTCCTGTAAAGGTTCTCTGATAAAACATCTGATAATGTGTTCACGAGGATGTTTCATAAAACATCCTTATTTGAAACACGTATCCTTCATTTTCGAACACAGTCATTGGGAAAAAGGTGGACTCCGTCTGGTTTACAGGTGGAGTATATCCAATTTTTCCCTCTTGCGCTGTCCAAGTTTAGTGAAAACATTACAGGAGAACATAATGGTAAATTACAAATATATCATTACAGCTATAACAATTTTTGTAATCACGCTCTCTTGCTTCATAAGCCAAGTTTTCGGCGGAGCTATTGAAGGGCGTGTCTTCAACCGACATTCAAAGCAGCCAATTCCCAACGTGAATGTGACCATCCTCGGCACCCATATCGGCGCTGCGACCGACTCTTCCGGGAGCTTTGCGCTGATCAATCTGAGCGATGGTCAATACACCCTTCATTTCACGTACATCGGTTTCCGCGAACAGAAGCGGGATGTAACAGTTAGAAGCGACGGTAAGATAAAGCTCGACGTTCAGTTATCTCCCACGATACTGCACCAGGGAAAGGCTGTCGTCACAACGACAAGAGGGTTGCGAGACCGTTTCGAGTGTCCAATGGCGACAGAGGTTGTAAATCGTAGCGTGCTCGAACATCGAAACACCATGTCTATGGCGGATGCGTTCGATCAACTTCCCGGTGTTTCCATTTCTACCACCGGTAAAGGCAGCATCCGGCCTGTGATCCGCGGCTTGTATGACACTCACGTCCTCATCCTTCTTAACGGCATTCCTATGAACGATCTGCGCCCTGGAGGCAACCACGTGATGCTGATCGAACCGGAACAGGTAGAACGTATGGAAATAGTTCGGGGCCCCGGTTCAGTGCTATACGGTTCGGATGCGATTGGCGGATTGGTCAATTTCATTACAATGCCGCGAAACCCCTTTTTCGGTGAAAAACTTGACCATATATGGAAACTTCAATCAGGCTATTGCTCTAACGGCGATCTTTATAGAATCGGCGCTGAGGTTGGAGTGGGAACTAAAGAGAGGTTCGTAAAAGGACGTTACGGATTAAAAGAGTCACGGAACATAAAAGACCCGAACCGTGAAATCCCCAACTCAGGCTACGAAGGTAACCATATTGACCTGATGGGTGGATGGCGCAACGATCTGGTTGATCTCGATCTTGTGTACCATTATCTGATCGCAGATGTCGGGGTTCCAATCAATCCGGCTATCCGCCATTCGGTATTTGAGGATGAAAAACAGCAGTTCCTGAAGCTGTCCGGGACGTTGAAACCGTCGGTTCGCAGTTTGCTTACAGTAGAGACAAACCTGTCTTGGCAACGGCACAACCGTCATTTTCATATGCTCAAACCTTTCGTCTTCAATCCTGATACATTGGAACAGGACATGCAGATCTTCGTGAACACTGACGCCTGGAACTTCCAAGTGATCCCGACGACCCTTCTGTCGGAGCGGAGCGTGCTGAAATACGGCATCGACTTGCTGTATCAGACAGCCGACTCGGACCGTAGATCCTTCACCACCGACCTTTTCAGTGGGCAACAGAACATCATAACCACGCCACGGGTGATTCCCAATTCGCGACACTCTGACCTGGCGTTCTTTCTTCAAAGCGAGACTAATTGGCGGGACTTCTCACTGTTTGCCAGTGTTCGCCATGATCGGGTTCATGCCAAATCCGATGAAACCGACCGCTCCTCGATTCCACTTTCTGAGATGGATGAGCAGGCTTTCAGTGGTAACTTGGGGCTAGTGTGTCACTTGAAGAGAGGGATTAATCTGACTGGTCAGATAGGTCGAGCCTTCCGGTCGCCAACGCTCCTTGAGTTATACTTCTGGGGACCACACCAGATGACTGTGGACCGAGGTAATCCCGATCTGGAGCCTGAAACAAGCCTGAACCTGGATTTGGGACTAAACCAGCGGAAGGAAAGGTTTGAGTGGAGCATAAACGGTTTCCACAACACGATTCAGGATTATATCTATAAGCGGCAGACAGGAGATATCGATTCGGCATCGGGGCTGTTGATCGATTCCTGGGAGAACATGGGCGACGTCCGTCTCATCGGTGGCGAGATTCAGGGGGTGGTGTATCTATGGGAAAGGATCGGAGTTTTCAGCAACCTTTCCTATGTTGAAGCTACCGATCTGGATAACGACAAGCCCGTTCCAGACATTCCGCCCCTGAACGGTAACCTGAACTTGAGGTATAGCGCCCCGGTGATTTCCGGCGAACTGGGCGCTAACTTCGCTGCAAAGCAGAATCGTTTGGCATCTAATGAGAAGGAGACCTCTGCTCACGTAGTGTATAACGGGTCGGTTGAAATAAACCTGGAGCGGTGGCTGAAGGTGCCATCAAAGTTGAACCTTACGGTGACCAACATCCTTGACACTAAATACCACAATCATCTGTCACGTATCAGGCGCTGGTATTTCGAGCCGGGAAGGAATATCTCGCTTGCTTTGACACTTGAGAAATAATAGTATCCTTATCAAGTGACCGGTCTCGTCTGATATGTTTAAAGAGGCGCGGACGGAAACCTCTGCGATTTCCGCACCGCGCCTTTACCTCGCAGCAACCACTGTTTCAAGACCGTTGAACACCGGATATATGGGGCATGTGGATATTTCGCTGCTGCCCGTCAATATGATTGAGAAGGTACAGGTGATAAAAGGTCCTGCGAGCGTCGCTTACGGCGCGAATAGCCTCGGCGGGGTAGTCAATATCATAACGCGCACCGACGCCTTGGAACCACTGAAGGTGCATATCAAGTCGCTGTTCGATGATAATGCTTACAGGCTTCTGTCCGCCGGGATTGCCGGGAACCGGAATGATTATAACATCTGCATAAACACCCAGGAACTGCATCGTGACGGATACTCCATCAGCTCGAATTTCAGCCCGACTGACCTTGAAAACGGTAACCTTCGCGACAATAGCGACCATCATCGCCAAGGCGTGAACCTCAAGATCGGACACACACTCCCGAATGGCGGGCAATATTCGTTGTCGTTAGGTCACATAACTGTGGAGAATGGATTGCCGATCTCTATCTATAAACCGAGATACTGGCGGTTCGTAGATTGGAACCGAACCACCGGATCTTTCACTATTGGACTGCTGGTGCACGGAACGTTTACACTAAAAGCCAATATATTCGGCAACTTATACGACTATGAACTCTGTTCGTATGTTGAGCTCAACATAAATACAGTACACATAGATTCCTGCATTCCGAATTAGTCCTGTTCGCTAACTTCACACGAAACCAGATCGACGAATTCTACATAACGGCGGATTCTTAAATATTCCGCAACATCCGCGATATCGAGACCTGGGGAGTTGAGATGAACCTGGATGACAGCTTATCACGCAGCATTTCCGGAGGACTCTCCATCGCGGCTATGAACTGGAAGACTCGCGAAACTGCAATCTTCAACGTTCCGCATCTGAAACTTTCGGGGCATCTTAAGTTCCAAACTGCACTTAAAACTGATATCTATACATACTGGACATATTTTGGCGAACGGGATGGGAACGATGAGAGTGGAGAAATAATGGCTATGCCACAATATATGGTCGGCAATATAAACGCTACACAGCCGATTCTATAGTGGCTATCGGTCAGGGTTGAGGCGTGTAATATCCTGGATACCGATTACGAGGAAGAATACGGTTATCCCGGACCGGGTAGACGATATTTCGGAGGATTGAATATAACAAGGAAGAAGGTTTTAGGCTTTGGGCTTTAGGCTTTAGGACAACTAAAGCCCAAAGCCTGAAGCCTAATTGTTGAAACCTATAGAAACCCAGCTTAACCGTCCAACGCTTCCCTTACCTTCCGCGCAATATCAACCGGGCGAAATGGTTTCTGAATATACTCAGTATCCACATCGAGGATGTCGTTATGAACAATGGCGTTACGCGTATAACCGGACATATATACTACTTTGAAATCCTGCCATATTTCTTTCAATTTATCAACAAGTTCAGGACCGCCCATATTTGGCATTACTACGTCGGTTAGTATCAGATCAATCGGCTTTTCCATCTTCTGACAGAGCAAATATGCATCTCCGCCTGTCTGCGCTTCCAGAACGTTGTATCCCTGCTGTTCCAGAACATAACAGGTCAATTCACGTAAAGCTTCTTCATCTTCAACTACTAATATAGTTTCCGTGCCGCGTAGCGCTTCAGATACATCAACAACCTTACGTTTGAATTCCTCCGCTTTGCCTTCCACCATTGGTAAGTAGATTTTAAACGTTGTTCCCTTGTCTAATTCACTGTAGACCCATATATTCCCGCCACTCTGCTTGACAATTCCATAAACGGTTGATAATCCCAATCCCGTTCCTTTTCCTTCTTCCTTGGTGGTGAAGAACGGTTCGAAGAGCTTTGATTTTACTTCATCCGTCATACCGCAGCCGGTATCGCTGACTGCTAACATTACATAAGAACCAGGTGTAACATCCGAATGAGTACGGGCATACTCCTCGTCTAATTCAACGTTCATAGTTTCTATTTCAATGTTTCCGCCTGCAGGCATAGCATCGCGCGCATTTATGACGAGGTTGATAATGACCTGCTCTGCTTGCCCTGGATCCACCTTTACCAGCTTTAGATCCGGTTCAACATCAGTCATCAGATTAATGTCATCACCGATAATGCGCTTTAGCATCTTTCCCAGCTCGGTGATAATGCTGTTCAGGTTAAGGATTTTCGGTTGTAGCGTCTGTCGGCGGCTGAAGGCAAGCAATTGACGGGTGAGGGCAGCCGCTCGCTGTGTTGTATTCTGTATTTCATCCAGATTACGCCATACAGTATCGTTAGGATCAACCATAGCCAGCGCCAGATCTGTGCGACCGGCGATTACGGTAAGCAGGTTATTGAAATCATGCGCTATACCACCTGCCAGGCGTCCTACCGATTCCATCTTCTGAGCCTGACGGAATTGTTCTTCGAGATGCTTGCGCTCAGTGACATCACGGGCAATAATCAGAACGCCTGATGGTTCACCACGTTCAGTAATAAGTGAAGATTTCACCTCAAAAGGTATTCTATCGCCTGTTTTATTGGTGAATTCTATCTCATATGCAAAAACATCGGTTTTACCTGTTGCTCGTTTAGCAAAACGCTCAACAGCTCCGGTAACTTGTTCATCTGTTAAAACATCAGTAATATTCATCTGCATCGCTTCACCTTCACTATAACCACTAAGACGTAAACCTTCCTGATTGATATATTTTATTTTTCCCTCTAAGTCAAGCACCATAATTACATCTTTTGCCGTCTCCGCTAATTGCCGGTATTTAGTTTCACTGTCCTTCAACGCCTCTTCCGCCTGTTTATGCTCTATAGCCTTAGCAACTTGCCCGGATACAAACTCGAGTATAGCCTTTTCACGTTCTCCATAAACCTTTGAATCGGTATAGTGCTGCAATGCCATTACACC